>NZ_BAAGZJ010000078.1:0-37875 GCF_054778635.1 Nocardiopsis nanhaiensis | reverse complement strand
CGTGGCGGTCGGCCGATATGGCGGGGTTCGACGACGTGGTCGTCGCAGAAGACGTAGAGTGCGGTCAGAAGGGTGTCCAGGTCTCGTTTCACACCAAGACTCTGCGGCACCCTTCGCTGTGTCCGCTACCTGCTCACACATCGGACTCACTCATCTAGGGGGTTCACCACACACCGGTACCACTCGAGACCGCCCCGGTGTTTCGCGCTGCCCACAGTGACCGGCCGCGACACCCGACCCGTCAACGCTCCGGCGCAGGGGCAGGCATCGGCCGCCAGGCCGAGGGGTCGGGCGAAGCCCGAGGAGTTCGGCCGAAGGCCGTGTTGGTCCCGCTCGGACCTCGACCACGCGTCCCCCTTTCCCGATAGCCGCCAACCCGCCGTCGTAGCGGAGCGGGTCAAGGTGGAGCGCCTGCGATAGCGCGCCAGCGCTTCGACGGCGACGACCTTGAGGCGCGCAGCGGAGACGGCCACAATCGGGCGGCGGGAAAGGAGGGAACCCTAGCCCGGAAGGCAACCCCCACCACAGCAGGAGAACCCGACTGACACCCATTACCAGCAGTCCCCCTTGGCCAGTTACCAGCAGTCCCCTTTGGCCAACAGTCCCCTTTGCAAGCAAGCTCACTGACAGCACGCTCATTGCCAGCAGACCCATTCCCACCAGGCTCTGCGGGTCCGCAGCGGCGACGACCATTCAGGTGACGAGCTGGGCTTCAGGTGACGGCCGTTCAGGTGACGAGCTGGGTGTGCAGTGCCGTGGCGGAGGTGTCGGTGAGGGAGGCGACCTGGTCGACGACCGCCCGCAGTGCGGCGGCCTCGTCGGGGGCGCTGTCAAAGGAGGCCCGGAACTGCGGGTCCAGAGCCCCGGGGGCGCTGTGCCACAGGGCGTCTACCAGCTCGATAACGGTCCGGCGCTCCTCGGCCTGATAGATCCGCGCCTCCTCGCGGGACATCACGAAGCGCACTGCCACCGCCTTGAGCAGGGCGCACTCCAGCAGCGCCCGGCGGGGCAGGACGAGGTCGGCCCCGTAGCGGGTGAGGCGACCCGGCCCGTGGGCCCGGCGGGTGGCGCGTTCCGCGGCGCGGCAGAAGCGGCCGATGAGTTCGCTGGTGAGGTTCTTGAGGGCGGCGAGCGAGGCCAGGTCACCGGTGAACTCGCGGGGCCAGACGGGTTCGGCCAGCAGGTCGGTGAACACCTCGTCGAGCTCGGCGGTCTCGGCGTCGCAGTAGGACGCTGCGGCGATACGGCAGACCTCGGCGCGCTCGCCGGGATCGCGCAGGGCAGCCATGCTGACCAGCCCGGCGTGCAGGGCGTCCTCCACGTCGTGCACCGAGTAGGCCACGTCATCGGACCAGTCCATGACCTGCGCCTCGAAGCACGTGCGACCGTTGGGCGCCCCCTCACGCAGCCAGGCGAAGGCCTCGACGTCGTCGGGGTAGCAGTTGAACTTGTGGGTGTCGCCGCCCTCACCGCGGCGCCACGGGTACTTCACGGTGGCGTCCAGGGTGGCCCGGGTCAGGTTGAGGCCAGCGCTGCGGCCGTCGGGGGCAATGACCTTGCCTTCCAGCCGGATGAGCAGGCGCAGGCTCTGGGCGTTGCCCTCGAAGCCGCCGCAGGCCGCGGCGGCCTCGTCGAGGGCGCGCTCGCCATTGTGCCCGAAGGGCGGGTGGCCCAGGTCGTGGGAGAGACAGGCGGCTTCCACCAGGTCGGGGTCGCAGCCGAGGGCCCCGCCGAGCTCTCGGCCGATCTGGGCGCACTCCAAGGAGTGGGTCAGCCGGGTGCGCGGAAAGTCACTCACCCCCGGCTGGACGACCTGGGTCTTGGCGGAGAGCCGACGCAGGGCCGAGCTGTGCAGGACGCGGGCGCGGTCCCGTTCGAAGGGGCCGCGCCGCCTGCTCTTGCGTGACTCCTGGGACAGGCGCTCGGTGTCGCGCTCGGTGTAGCTGTGCGCGCCGTTCTCACCCGGGTTGGTCGTCATGGCCGTGACTCTACTTCCCGACAGCGACAGAACGCGTCGATCGCGCAGGTCAGGCCGCGTTGACCCGGATGTCGCTGCTGTCGTTGAAGATCCAGTAGTACCAGAGCGAGGCGGTTTCCCTGGTGATGTACCAGAGCTGCGTCTCCCGCTCGATGACCGCGGGCCCGGTGCGCGCGGGCGAGGTGCCCGCGTCGATCCCGTAGCTGGCGGCCATGCTCTTGGAGCGCGCGCTGTGCCAGGGGTCGGAAACCAGGACGGCGGTCTCCCACGCGCGTTCGTCGAAGACCTGCGCGACCGCGTCGATGCTCTGGAGGGTGTCGCTGCCCTCCTCGACCGCGACGACCTGTTCGGCGGGGACCCCGACCTCGACGAGCCAGTTCCGGCCCGCGGCGGCTTCGGTGTAGGTGTCGTCGGGCTGTTTACCGCCGACCGTGACGATGACCGGCGCCACACCGTCCTGGTAGAGGACCTGGGCCTGGCGCAGGCGCGCCTCGAAGACCGGGGAGGGCACGCCGTTGTACTGGCTGGCGCCGAGCACCACGATGGCGTCGGAGGCCATCCGGTCGTCCTGGCGGGCCGTGTACCAGACCCATCCCCACGTGCCGGGCGGGATCGCCAGGGCGGCGATCAGGATCAGGGTGATGAGCCAGCGCACCCGGAAGCGTCGACGCTTGCGCCGCCGGGGCTTCCGGGGCGGAGCGGGTTCGGGACGGCGTGTGCGCGGTTCCGGTGGCGGCTCGGGTTCGTCCCGTTCGTCACGGTAGAGGGGCCGGTCCTCGTCATGGGCGCGCGGCAGGGGGCGGTCCCGGACGAACTTCCGGGTGAAGGGCGGGCCGCCGCCCAGGTCATCCGCGCCCCCGTGCTCGGGGTCCTCGGCGAAGTGGTCGGAACGGGTGAACTCCCTGGTGGTGTCGGCCGCCGGTGCCGCGGGACCGGTGTCGGCCGCCGGTGCCGCGGGAGCGGGTCCGGCGAAACCGTCGTGGGAGAAGACCCTGGTGGCCTCGTCGTCCGCCGAGGCGGGGGGTGTGGTGGAGTCCTCCCACGGCTCTTCGCCGCGACCGTCACTCGCCGTTCGCACCGGCTCACCTCCGCACAGTTGACTCAGGACGCGGTACCCCCACTGGGACGCCCGCTGCCCACCGCTGGTTCGGGACACCCCGTCCAAGGGGAGGGCATGGCTATGGATCGAGTGGCCGACCGTGCCCGACGCCCCGCCCGTGGGGTGGCGGATCGGAGACAACGCACAGGAAGCCGCAGAGGTCAAGAATATATCACGAACAGGTCACAGTAGCCTTTTCGTGCAGCTGCCACCGTAGTGGCCGATTCTAGTGCCCCGAAAGCCCTGGAACACCCGCCACGGCGCCCCCGGCGGGCGGGGGCGCCGCACTCGTCCGGTTCCTCCGGCGAAGCACTGAACCCTTCGGAGGGCGGGGCTAGGGCATGTTCAGCGGACACATACCCTGCTGCGCGTCGCCCCAGCGGCACTGTCACTGCGCATCTCTCAGTCGACAGCCAAACCCGGGCGGGCCCCGCTGTGCGATGCTGCCGAGCTTGCGAGGCAGCGCACAGTAGGGGAACTCCTTCTTCGGCCTTGTGCCAGCACCACTGGACACGCCCGCCCGTCGCCCGCCACCAACCCTCAACGGACGCCTACGGCGCAGCACCCCCGCCCGTCGCCCGCCACCAACCCTCAACGGACGCCTACGGCGCAGCACCTTCTCGACGGGCAGCATCCACCGAACACGCCCTAGACAGAGCGGCCCGCAGCCCGGCCCGCCTCCAACCGGGCGACCGGGACCCGGAACGGCGAGCAGGACACGTAGTCCAGGCCCACCTGGTGGAAGAAGTGCACCGAAACGGGGTCCCCGCCGTGCTCGCCGCACACGCCGAGCTTGATCCCCGGGCGGGCCGCGCGCCCCTCCTCCGCCGCGATGCGGATCAGGCGGCCGACGCCGTCCACGTCCAGGGACTCGAACGGTGAGACCCCGAACACGCCCTTCTCCAGGTACGCCGAGAAGAACGAGGCCTCGACGTCGTCCCGGGAGAAGCCCCAGACCGTCTGGGTGAGGTCGTTGGTGCCGAAGGAGAAGAACGCGGCGTTCTCCGCGATCTGCCCGGCCGTGAGCGCGGCGCGGGGCAGCTCGATCATGGTGCCCACCGGGAAGTCCAACTCCATGCCGTTCTCCTCCCCCACCTCGCGGAGCACGCGCAGCGCGTCGTCGCGGATGATCTCCAGCTCCTGGACGGTGCCGACGAGCGGGATCATGATCTCCGGCCGGGGACGGCCGCCATCGCGGATCCGGTCGACGGCGGCCTGGGCGATGGCGCGCACCTGCATGGTGAACAGCCCGGGGACGACCAGGCCCAGGCGCACGCCGCGCAGACCCAGCATCGGGTTCTGCTCGTGCAGCTTGTGCACGGCCTGCAGCACGCGCAGGTCGTTCTCGTGGCTCTCGCCGCGGGCCTCGGCCACGGCCACGCGCACCGACAGTTCGGTGATGTCGGGCAGGAATTCGTGCAGCGGCGGGTCGAGCAGGCGCACCGTGACGGGCAGACCGTCCATGGAGCCGAGGATGCCGTTGAAGTCCGCGCGCTGCAGCGGCAGAAGCGCGTCCAGGGATTCCTGCTGGTCGTCGGGGGTATCGGCCAGGATGAGGCTCTCCACGAGCTGGCGCCGGTCGCCGAGGAACATGTGCTCGGTGCGGCACAGGCCGATGCCCTGGGCGCCCATCCGGCGGGCGCGTGCGGCGTCCTCTGGGGTGTCGGCGTTGGCGCGCACGTACATGCGGCGGGCGGCGTCGACGTAGTGCATCAGCCGGTCCACGGAGCGCACGAGGTCGTCGGCCTGGTCGGAGGCGGGGTCGATCTCACCCTCGAAGTAGCGCACCACCGGCGAGTCCACCACGGGTACCTCGCCGAGGTAGACCTGGCCGTTGGTGCCGTCGATGGAGATGATGTCGCCCTCTTCGATCACCTCGCCGGCGGGCGCGGTCAAGCGGCGGTTCTTGGTGTCGATGTCGAGTTCTTCCGCACCGCAGACACAGGTCTTGCCCATACCTCGGGCGACGACCGCGGCGTGGGAGGTCTTGCCGCCCCGGCTGGTGAGGATGCCCTCGGCGGCGATCATGCCTTCCAGGTCGTCGGGGTTAGTCTCGCGGCGGCAGAGGATGACCTTCTCGCCGCTGCGCGACCACTTGACGGCCGTGTAGGAGTCGAAGACGGCCTTGCCGACGGCGGCGCCGGGTGAGGCGTTCATGCCGCGGCCGAGGCGGTGGGCTTCATCGCTCGCGGCGGCCCTCTCGTCGAAGCGCGGGAACATGAGCTGGGCGAGCTGGTCGCCCGTGACGCGCTGGACCGCCTCGTCGAGAGTGATCATGCCCTGGTCGACGAGCTGGTCGGCGATGCGGAAGGCCGCACCCGCGGTGCGCTTGCCGACACGTGTCTGGAGCATCCACAGCTTGCCGCGCTCGATGGTGAACTCGATGTCGCACAGGTCCCGGTAGTGGTTCTCCAGAGCCTCCATGGTGCCCATGAGCTCTTCGTAGCTGCGGGCGTCGATCTTCTCCAGGTCGGTGAGGGGCACGGTGTTGCGGATGCCCGCCACCACGTCCTCGCCCTGGGCGTTCTGGAGGTAGTCGCCGTAGACACCGGGCTGGCCGGAGGCGGGGTCGCGGGTGAAGGCGACTCCGGTACCGGAGTCCATGCCCAGGTTGCCGAAGACCATGGAGCAGACGTTGACGGCGGTGCCGAGGTCGGCGGGGATGCGTTCCCGGCGCCGGTAGAGGATGGCGCGCGGGGCGTTCCAGGAGTCGAAGACCGCCTTGACCGCGAGGGTCATCTGCTCGCGGGGGTCGGTGGGGAACGGGCTGCCGGTCTGTTCGGCGACGACGTCCTTGAACCGCTCCACCAGGCGGCGGAAGTCGGCGGCGTCGAGGTAGAGGTCGTCGGTGATGCCCTTCTCGGCCTTGAGGTCGTCGATGGCCTCCTCGAAGAGGTCGCCGTCGATGTCCTGGACCGTCTTGCCGAACATCTGGATGAGGCGGCGGTAGGAGTCCCAGGCGAAGCGCTCGTCGCCCCCCTGGGCGGCCAGCCCCACGACGGACTCGTCGTTGAGGCCGATATTGAGAACGGTCTCCATCATGCCGGGCATGGAGTATCTGGCACCCGACCGTACGCTCACGAGGAGCGGATCGTCGGGTTGGCCGAGCCGGCGCCCCATGGCCTTCTCGAGGTCCTTGAGGTTGGCCTCGATCTCCGCGTCCAGGCCGCCGGGGACGGTACCGCTCTCCAGGTAGTGACGGCACGCCTGTGTAGTGATGGTGAAACCGGGGGGAACCGGGAGACCGATGTTGGTCATCTCGGCGAGGTTGGCCCCCTTGCCACCGAGCAGGTCCTTCAGATCCTTGTTGCCCTCGGTGAACTTGTAGACGTACTTGGTCACGGGGTGCTCCCTCGTTCTCTCTCGGCGGCGCGGGCCGGCTGTCGGGCGAGACTCTATCCAGACTCCGCAAAAGCAAGGAGTCATGAACCACCCATTGATGGCATATTAGCTGCTCACAGCTACTAAACAGGTCTATACCAATGGTTCAGTTCAGGCGCACCTATCCCCCACCCGGAAACAGCAGGAGGATACCCGTGTGCCCCATGTCACCGCTGGTCAGCGGTGTTCTTCCGCGAGCCGCAGTGAGCCTCGCCGGGCGACTCCGGCACGAACCGGCCGCACGACCAATCCCCCGTCACAGCGGCCACTCCGGCACCCACTGTGCGTCGAGACACAGCATTACCAACAAGTAACCTACGGCTCCGTAAGTTAGAATTCGGAGTGTGCCCGCCACCGAGCGGGGTCGCTGGACGTGAGAGGTGCGAACGGTGTCGAAGGAGCGGGAGACGGAGGAATCCCAGGCGGACGGCTCCCGAACGGGGGATTCCAAGGCGGGGGGCGCCGCCCCGGCGACGGGAGAAGACCCCGCCGCCTCCGTACCCGAGCGCGCGGTGTCCGCCGCCGGGGACCTCCTGGACGCGGTCAAGCCCCGGCTCCGCGGCTGGCTGCACCTCGGGACGGCGCCGCTCGCGCTGGCCGCCGGCATCGTCCTGGTCGCGCTGTCGCCCACCGTCCCCGCCATGGTCGCGAGCGCCGTCTACGCACTGAGCTCCGTGCTGCTGTTCAGCACCTCGGCCATCTACCACGTGGGCCGCTGGTCGCCGCGCGCACAGAGGGTGCTGCGCCGCATGGACCACTCGAACATCTACCTGATCATCGCGGGCACCTACACGCCGTTCATCGTGCTGGTCCTGGACGACCCCCTGCGCACGGCCATGCTGGCCCTGGTCTGGGGCGGGGCGATCTCCGGGGTGGCCTTCAAGCTCCTGTGGCTCAACGCCCCGCGCTGGCTGTCCACCGCGCTCTACCTCGCCATCGGCTGGGTGGCGGTCCTGTTCATCCCCGACCTGGTCGGCGGCACGCACCCCGCCACCTGGATCCTGATCCTCGTGGGCGGCGTGCTCTACAGCGTCGGCGCCGTGGTCTACGGCCTCAAGCGGCCCGACCCCGCACCGCGCTGGTTCGGCTTCCACGAGATCTTCCACTCGCTGACCATCGCGGCGTTCATCTGCCACTACATCGCAGTGTCCTTCGTGGTCTACGCGGCGGGCTGACGGGACGACTGGCCACATTCGGCCGCCGCGTCACGATTGGCTTACACGGTAGGACAACGAGCACGAAACTCCCGCACACCGCTCAGGGGCTACCGCTACGTTGGGACCCGGTTCCCCGCGCCGTGTGCGGCCGGAGGAACCGAAGAGGCGGTCGGAAACCACATCCCCCCGGGTCCGGCCGCCTCTCTGTGTTTGCTGCCGGTGCCCGCCGATGCCTGTGACCGGTGTGCACCGCCCCCGACGACGACCGCCCGCCCCCGGGTGCGGGAACGGGCGGTCTCTCGGATCAGGGCCCTGGGCCCAGGGCTCATGCTCGGCCTCAGCAGCCGGGCAGGCGCTCCAGCAGGTACATCTCGACGCGGTCCAGCGAGACGCGCTCCTGCGACATGGTGTCGCGCTCGCGCACGGTCACGGCGTTGTCGTCCAGGGTGTCGAAGTCCACCGTCACACAGAACGGGGTACCGATCTCGTCCTGGCGGCGGTAGCGGCGACCGATCGCGCCGGCGTCGTCGAACTCCACGTTCCAGCGCTTGCGCAGCAGGGCGGCGAGGTCGCGGGCCTTGGGCGAGAGGTCGGCGTTGCGCGACAGCGGCAGCACCGCGACCTTGACCGGCGACAGGCGCGGGTCGAGGCGCATCACGGCGCGCTTCTCCATCTTGCCCTTGGCATTGGGGGCCTCGTCGACGTTGTAGGCGTCCAGCATGAACGTGAGCACCGCCCGGTCGACACCTGCCGCGGGCTCGATGACGTAGGGGATGTAGCGCTCGTTGCTCTCCTGGTCGAAGTACGACAGGTCGGCACCGGAGGCCTCAGCGTGCGTCTTGAGGTCGAAGTCGGTGCGGTTGGCCACGCCCTCGAGCTCGCCCCACTCGCTGCCCTGGAAGCCGAAGCGGTACTCGATGTCCACGGTCCGCTTGGAATAGTGGGCCAGCTTGTCCTTCGGGTGCTCGTACAGGCGCAGGTTGTCCTTGGCGATGCCCAGCTCCAGGTACCACTGGTGGCGCTGGTCGATCCAGTACTGGTGCCATTCCTCGTCGCTGCCGGGCTTGACGAAGAACTCCATCTCCATCTGTTCGAACTCGCGGGTCCGGAAGATGAAGTTGCCAGGGGTGATCTCGTTGCGGAACGACTTGCCGATCTGGCCGATGCCGAAGGGAACCTTGCGGCGGGCGCTCTGCTCGACGTTCTTGTAGTTGATGAAGATGCCCTGCGCCGTCTCCGGGCGCAGGTAGGCGAGGCCCTTGTCGTCCTGGACCGGGCCCAGGAACGTGCGCAGGAGGCCGTTGAACATACGCGGCTCAGTGAAGGAGGCCTTGGCTCCGCAGTTGGGGCACGCGATGGCGGCGAGGCCTTCCTCGGGTTCCCGGCCGTGCTTGGCCTCGTAGGCCTCGATGAGGTGGTCCGCGCGGAAGCGCTTGTGGCAGGCCTGGCACTCGGTGAGCGGATCGGCGAACTCCCGGACGTGGCCGGACGCCTCCCAGATCTCACGGGACAGGATCACGCTGGAATCCAGGCCGACGATGTCGTCGCGCTCCTGGACCGTCGAACGCCACCACTGGCGCTTGACGTTGTTCTTCAGCTCCACGCCCAAGGGTCCGTAGTCCCAGGCCGCGCGCAGACCTCCGTAGATCTCACTGGAGGGGTAGACCAGACCTCGGCGTTTGGCGAGGTTGACCAGTGCGTCCATTGCCTCTGACTTGGCGGCCATGGGTGACTTCTCCATCCGGCTGGCGGTCGGTGGATCGCTGTTCGCGATACATCGTCGGGTCTGTTGGGGCGCGGCCAGCACGCGGAGCCACGGATGTGGCGCTCCGGGCGACCGCATCCCCCAGGCTAGAGCAATCACCAGGCGTCCGCGCACCCTTTCCACCGGGGTGCGGCCGCGCTCACACGGGTCAGGACGGGGCGTCGGCGCCGGTGAGTACCTCGAAGGCGGTGGGCTCGTCGATGGCCCTCGAGAGCAGGGGCACGGCAGTGACCTTCACGTCGAAGTCGGACAGTGCCCTGCGGTAGTAGCCGGCGCCCTCCCATTCGGTCACCACGGTCCACAGGGTGGGGTCGTCGGCGGCGCGGCCGATGCGGTGGCCCAGGAATCCCGGCCGTTGGGAGAGGACCTCCACGGCGGCGTCGGCGTCGGTTCGGAAGGCCTCGGTGTCGGCCTCGGGCACGGAGTAACGGGTGATGACGATCACCGGACCATTGTGGCGCACGGAACGCGCGCAAACGCGGCGGGCCGCCCCGGAAGCATTCCGGAGCGGCCCGAGCAGAAGGCACGTTCGAGCTCTCTAGGGCGTGTTCGGTGGATGCTGCCCGTCGCGAGCGGCGCATCCAGTGGTGCTGGCACAAGGCTGAAGAAGGAGTTCCCCTACTGTGCTCTGCCTCGCAAGCTCGGCAGCATCGCACAGCGGGGGCCCGCCCGGGTTCGGCTGTCGACTGAGAGATGCGCAGTGCAAGTGCCGCTGGGGCGACGCGCAGCAGGGTATGTGTCCGCCGAACACGCCCTAGTCCCTGCCGAAGACCTGGTCGACGACCCTGGCGGAGGCGTGGCCGTCGTCCAAGGGGCAGAACTGGTCGACGAAGGACCGGTAGGTGTCCCGGGTCTTGGCGACCACGTCGTCGATGTTCCGCAGGGCCTCGATGACGTCGTCCGATCGGGTCAGCAGGGGCCCGGGCGCGGTCTCCTCGAAGTCGAAGTAGAACCCCCGCAGGTTGTCCCGGTAGCTCTCCAGGTCGTAGGTGAAGAAGAGCATGGGCCGACCGGTGTTGGCGAAGTCGAACATCATCGACGAGTAGTCCGTGACCAGGACGTCGGTGATCAGGAACAGTTCCTGGATCTCCGGGTACAGGGACACGTCGTAGACGAAGTCCTCCCCCACGATCGGCACGCTGTCCACGACGCGCGGGTGGCGGCGCACCAGCAGCACGTGGTCGTCGCCGAGCTTCTCGTACATCCGGCGCAGGTCGAGGTGCAGGTCCAGCTTGTGCTTGCCGCGCGTGTAGTACTTGTCGTCCCGCCAGGTGGGCGCGTACAGGACGACCTTCTTGTCCTTGGGCAGCCCCAGCACGCGCCGGGTGCGTTCGGCGATGCGCTCCCGGTCCGGTGAGAAGAAGATGTCGTTGCGCGGGTAACCGGTCTCCAGGATCTCGCCCTCGAAACGGAAGGCGCTGCGCAGGATCGGTGTCGCCCAGGGGCTCGGCGAGACCAGGTAGTCCCACTGCTGGGTCTCCCAGGCGAGCTTGTCGAAGTAGTCGCGCGACTTCCCGCGGATGTTGTCCACGTCGAAGCCGATCCGCTTCAGCATCGAACCGTGCCAGGTCTGCACGACCACCTGTTCCGGGTGCCGGTGGTACCAGGCGGGCTGGCGGGAGTTGCTGACCAAGTACCGGCTGCGGGCCAGTTCCCGGTAGTACTCCTCGCCTCGGTGCCGGACCGGCTCGAGGTCGTCGGGTAGGCGCACCTGCCCGTCGGCGACCAGCCAGGACATGGGGTAGTCGGCCCAGCGCTCCCGCTGGCGCAGTTCGGCGTAGATGCTCTGCGGGCTGTCGGAGTACTGGCGGCCGGTGTAGGTGTCGAAGAGGATGCCTTCGGTGACCGGCTTCGTGCGCTGGGCCGGGTAGTAGGTCTCCCGGAGCTCGCGTTGGGCGTAGGTTCCGCGCTCGACCGGGCGCAGGTCGGTCCCCACCTGGACCACCGGGATACCGCGCCCCTGGTAGGAGAGCGTGTACGTGCGCTCCGGGCTCTCGCTCTCCAGCGGCAGACCGTGGATGAGGGCATCGGCGAACTCCACCCCCACGTCGACACTGCCAGGCCCGGTCACACCCTCAGCCGGGTCCTCGCCGACCCGGCCCCAGAGCTGGTAGGCGCCGGTCGGCAGGGAAAGCTCACCCGAGAGGGTGGGGATCCGGGAGGGGGCGAACCGGGCGGTGAAGCGGTTTCCGGAGTGCTGCACGACGATTTCGTGTTCCTCGTCGCGGCCGCGGGCCTTCGCCACGAGGCGCAGGTCCGCCCCGGCGGTGAACTCGCCCCCGAGGACGAGGGCGTGCTCGTCCCACTCGGCACGGTCGACCACGGGTCGGGCCCGTCCCGCCCGCAGTTTCAGGTACCCGGTGGCCGTCCTGTGGACGGCCAGCTCCTGCTGCGCGCCCTCCGAGTTGTAGGCCGTGGTGGGTACCGCGTCGGGCAGGACCAGTCGGATGCGGTGCTGGTCGGGGGTGACGAGGTAGGCCTCCCACTCTTCCTGCCGGATCACACCGCCGCACTCGTTGAGACCGCGGGCGAACAGCTCGTCGGCCCGGATCCGGGCGTCGAAGCGGCCGCCCTGGATGCTGACCGGGTAGCTGAGCCGGGCGGTGCCGTGGTTGCGGAGCAGCCTGAGCTCGGTCGCCTCGGCCGCGGGCGGAGACAGCAGCTCTCCGCTCAGGGCGAGTTCGGCGGTGCGGGTGTCGAAGCGGTGTTCGCTGACCCGGGCGGCCTCCGGCTCGACGCTGACGACGAACTGGCGGTCCCGGTTCCAGTGCGGGCGGACCCACACGTCGTCGCCGACGTGCTGGTAGGCGGGCCGCTCGGGCGGGCCCGATACCGGGTTGGAGACGATCCGGCGCCGGGTCAGGCCCCGGTTGAACACCACGAGCTCGATCTTCCAGTCCCCCGGATGCCATCCCCGTGAGGAGCGCAGCCGGCGCGGGTCCAGCACGACGGTGAAGCCGCCGTAGTCGTGGCGCGCGGAGTCGGGCAGGTCGGGCAGCCGGTACTCGGCGGCCATCCGCGTTCTGACCGGGACCCGCACGCGGCGCTGGGTGACGGTGTTGACCGCGAAGGCGACGACGTGCTGCTGCCAGCGCTTGCGGGCCCGCAGGTTGCGGATCCCGATCCGGCCGCTGACGTGCAGTCGGCCGTCCTCCCAGCGGACGTCCTCCGTCTTCTGTCGGACCTTGATCTCGTCCCCGAGCCGGTAGATCTCCCGGGGGACGGCCTTGCCCGGCTCCTTGGTGTCGAAGAAGGGGTAGCGGGCGTAGTAGCCCAGCCTTTGGCGTACGACGCCCGCCTTCTTGATCTCCACGCTCTTGGCGAAGGTGGCGACCTCCAGCAGGTCCGCCAGGCGCCGCTTGCGCACCAGGTGGTACAGGAGGCGGTCCAGGACGTTGAGTCCGCGCAGCTGGGCGGCGGGAACGTGGTCGAGGTAGCCGTTCACCAGGTCGAGGGCGGCCTCGCGCACCTCCTCGTCCGCGTCGTCCAGGCGCAGGAGCAGCCGGTGGAGCTCGCCTTGGAGTGTGGCGCGGTTCCACAGCTGGCGGTCGGCTCTGGTGAGCGCGCCAGCGATGTTCCCCAGCGCGGTGATGCGCCGTTGGAGGACCGCCTTGTCCAGCGGCAAGGTCGCCTTCTCGCGTTCCCTGTGGAGCAGGACCGGGGCGGCGAGCACGTTCACGGAGTCCGCGAGAAGGGTCGCGCGCTTGATGCCGAGGTCGGCGTCCTCGGGGGAGAGTTCCTGGTCCGGCAGGGCGTCCCAGAACTCCTTGCGCCAGAGCCGGTTGCCGAGGACGGCGTCCGTGATCAGTCCGGGCAGGGCTCTGGGGTCCTCGGCGAGCCGCTCCCGGCCGCAGAGTTTCTTGTGCGCCTTGGAGGGCGAGGCACCGAGCTCGTTGAACTGGTGGACGTTGCCGATGACCAGGTCGGAACGGGTGTCGGCGGCACTGTGGGCGAGGTATGCGAGCGCGTAGCTGGTAAGTGCGTCGGACCCGGTGAGGAAGAGCACATGGCTGCCGGTGGCCGCGGCGCCGCCCCGGGAGCGCGCTTCGGGGTGGTCGGGCGCGGGTTCTCCCGGCAGGAGGATGACGCGCAGCCCCGCGGGCGACGACCGCACGAAGGCCTCGGCCGTGGCCAGCCCGTCCTCACGGGCGGACTCGACGGCTTCGTCGCCCTGGTCGTTCTCTTCGGGGCGAGGGGCGTCCGGTCCGCTGTCAGCCCCCTCGTCGTCGCCGTTCGTGTCCTGGTCCTCGCCGTCTGGGACAAGGTCCTCGGTCTCCGTGACCGCCGTTCGGTACTCACCGTTGGTGGTCCGGACCGGCACAAGGAGCACCTCGATGTCTGGCCGACCGGCTGTGGTCTCCACCGAGGCTCCGGCCTGGTTCTCGTCGCGCTGACGCGCCAGGGAGTCGAGGCAGTTCTGCAGATGTGGTTCGGTGACGTCGAACGTCACGATGACTGTGGGTTCGGGCACGGAAGTAGACACCCTCCGGAGGGTTCGTCACGGCACGACGCGCGGGTACCGAGGTGCGGACGGCCCGCGCGAACAGGCGGTCAATAACTAAATGTAGAAGTTTCTTGACCCATCGTGCACCAACCCAGGCCAGTGCGGAAACGGGTACGAGGGGAGATGCACGGCGGTGGATAGGGCCGCGCCTGTGCCCGGCACTGCGGCCAGGGCCCTGCACTAGGGTCTAACAACAGGATTATCACAAGCCTGGGAAACGGTGCCCGCAACCGGCGACACGGCGCCCGTGCCGGACGGGGTTGGCGGGTGGGTCGAGCGCGCGGCACGTGCTCTGGGACGCAGGAAGAGGAACTGGCGGCGATGGCCTCTCCCGAGAACGAAGACGAGCGAAGGCAGCCTCAGCGGGGCCGCCCTCTGCCCCAAGGGGACTCCCTGTTCACACCGGGCGCGGGGCGCTTGCGGAGCGAGGTGGAACGGCGGAGCGCGGTCCCCCTCGTCTGGCTGCACCAGCGCCCCCGGTGGCTGCCGCCGGTGGCCCTCGGGGCGCTGTTCATCGCGGGGCTGATGGCTCCGGGGTGGCTGGGTGCGCTGTGCCTGCTCCTGGTGGCGGTGTTCTTCGTCTGGCTGGCCTACCTGACCTGGCCCTCACTCCACCGGCAGCAACGGGTGCCCCGGGTACTGATGGTGCTGGTGGTACTGGTGCTGGCGGTCGCCCGGATCCTCGGCTTCTGAGCCCGGACCAGCACCGATCCCGAACCGGCACATCTGCGGGCAACTACAGCAATTTTGACAATCATTTTCGTTTTCGTCATAATGAAGTGGTGTCTGCCCAGTTCACGGGGCCCAGCGATTCCAGCCTCGCAGCCCCGCCCGCCTTCCAGGCCGTCGACGCCCGCGTCGCCTACGACGGCGTCACCGTCCTCGACGGCGTCAGCGTCGAAGTCCCCGAAGGCCAGACCATGGCCGTCCTCGGCCCCAACGGTTCGGGCAAGTCGACCCTGATGCGCGCGATGCTCGGCATCGTGCCGCTCACCTCCGGTGAGGTCCGGGTCCACGGCACGCCCCTGCGCCGGTTCCGCGACTGGCGGCGGATCGGCTACGTGCCCCAGCGGCTCACCGCGGGCGGCGCCGTCCCCGCCACCGTCCGCGAGATCGTCGCCTCCGGGCAGATCGCCTCGCGCCGCCGCTTCTCCCTTTCCACCAAGGCCGACCGCGCCGCCGTCGACGAGGCCCTCGCCGCCGTCGACCTCTCCGACCGCGCGCGCGACGCCGTACGCGAGCTCTCCGGCGGCCAGCAGCAGCGGGTCCTCATCGCCCGCGCGCTCGCCGGACGGCCCGACACCTTCGTCATGGACGAGCCGATGGCCGGGGTCGACGCGGAGAACCAGCGTGCCCTCGCCGACGCCATCGCCCGCCTGCGCGACCACGGCAGCACCGTGGTCCTGGTGCTGCACGAGCTGGGCCCGCTGGAGTCGGTGATCGAACGCTCCGTGGTGCTGGAGCACGGCCGGGTCGTGCATGACGGCGAGGCTCCGGAGATCACCGGTGCGTGCGCGCGCCCCGGGCACGAGCACCAGCACCCGCATCCAGACCCCAACGACCCGGAACCGCACCCCGCGGACACCACCACGGCCGCGGAGATGATCCGACTCGAGGTACCCCGACGTGACTGAGATGCTCCAGTACGAATTCATGCGGCACGCCCTGATCGCCGCGGTACTGGTCGGCCTGGTCACCCCGATCATCGGTACGTTCCTGGTCCAGCGCCGCCTCGCGCTCCTGGGTGACGGCATCGGCCACATCGCGCTCACGGGTGTGGCCCTGGGCCTGCTGACGAGCACCTCACCGGTGCTGACCGCGGCCGTCGTGGCCACCGTGGGCGCCCTCCTCATGGAGGTGGTGCGCGTCCGCACCCGTGCCAGCGGCGACGTGGCGCTGGCACTGCTGTTCTACGGCGGCATCGCGGGCGGGGTCCTGCTCATCGGGCTCACCCCGGGTGCGAGCAACGCCACCCTGACGTCCTTCCTGTTCGGCTCGGTGAGCACCGTCAGCGCGGAGGACGTCTGGGTCGTGAGCGTGCTGGCGGCCGGTGTGATCGCGGTCCTGGCTGTGTTCGGCCGCGAGCTGTTCGTCCTCTGCCAGGACGAGGAGGTGGCCAGGGCACACGGGCTGCCGGTCCGCTTCCTCAGCATCCTGCTGGCGGTCACCGCGGCGCTGACCGTGGTGATCGCTATGCGGGTGGTCGGTGTGCTGATGGTGAGCGCCCTGATGATCGTCCCCGTCGCCGCGGCCCAGCAGCTGAGCCGCAGCTTCCGGGTGACGATGGGCCTGGCGATCCTGATCGGCCTGGTCTCGTCCTTGGGCGGCCTGACCACGGCCTTCTACTCCGACCTCGCCCCCGGGGCCACCATCGTGCTGCTGGCCCTGGCGATCTTCTGCCTCTCCGTACTTCTCGGAGGGGTCCTGCTCCGCACGGCCAAACGCCGCGCCCCGGCACCCCTCCCTCCCGTAGGCGGCGGCCCGGCGGATACGATGCCCCAGACTGATCGGGGGAGGGTGAAACCATGAGTACGAGACGCGAGGCAGTCCGCCAGGTTCTGAGCGAGTCCTCCGGCTTCCGCAGCGCACAGGACCTGTACGCGGACCTGCGGGCAGACGGTTCGAAGATCGGTCTGACCACGGTGTACCGGGCCCTGCAAGCCCTGAGTGACTCCGGTGAGGTCGATGTGCTGCGCACCGACGACGGCGAGGCCGTCTACCGTGCCTGCGACACCGACAACCACCACCATCACCTGGTGTGCCGGGCCTGTTCGACCGCCGTGGAGATCGAGGGCCCCACAGTGGAGAAGTGGGCCGCCGAGGTCGGCTCCCACCACGGCTTCACCGGGGTGACCCATACTGTCGAGGTCTTCGGTATCTGCGCCGACTGCTCCCTGCGGCAGACCCAAGAGGCCTGACCACGAGGCCCGAACGCCTGGCCTGACAGCGCCCGAAGAGACATCCGAGTGCCCCGCGTGTGCGGGGCACTCGTCGTCTCCCCCGTGGGCCCCCTGCCGTGCACGAGGACTCCACCGACTGGTTACCCGCCAGTAGCCACCCCGTGTCGGGGAACGGGCAGGCTGAGAGCCCGTGTACAGAAGAACTACCGCCGCGCTCCTGACAGCGCTGGTCACCACCTCGCTCCTGCCCGCATCCCCCGCCGCGGCCGAAACCGCGGACCCGGCCGGCCCCCGGATCGCCACCCACAACGCGTTCCTCATGCCCAAGGCCATGTACCCGAACTGGGGACAGGACCTGCGCGCCGACCTGACCGTGGAGGACGGCCTCCTCTCCGGCCAGGACGTCGTGGTCCTCCAGGAGCTCTTCGAGAACTCCAGCGCCGAGCGCCTGCGCGACGGGCTGTCCGACGAGTACCCGCACGCGACACCCGTCGTGGGCCGCTCGGAGTCGGGCTGGGACCGCACCACCGGCTTCCGGCACCACACCGTCACCAACGGCGGGGTGAGCGTCCACAGCACTTGGCCTATCCTGCGCGGCGAACAGCACATCTTCGAGCGGGCCTGCGGCGCCGACTGGTTCTCCAACAAGGGATTCGCCTACGTGGAGATCGACTCCCCCGAGGGCCCCCTGCACGTGGTGGGCACCCACATGCAGTCCGAGGACGGCGCCTGCGGCGACGGCGAGGACGCGGAGATCCGCCGACACCAGCTCAACCAGATCCTGTCCGTGCTGGACGAGCAGCACATCCCCGGCAACGAGCAGGTCTACGTCGCGGGCGACCTCAACGTCGTGGGCGGCAGCGAGGAGTGGGACCGGGCCATCGAACAGCTCGACGCCGTCGAGCCGGCCGCCGCCGGTGACGCGATCTCCTGGGATCCCACGACCAACTCGATCGCGGAGCACGACTACTCCGGCTGGGACCCGCAGCAGCTGGACCACGTCCTGCCGATCCGGGGCGACGCCGCGCCCGAGTCCTACGTGAACGAGACCCGCGCCGTGAAGAGCGAGCCCTGGACGGTGAACTCCTGGGGCACCGAGTACGCCTACGACGACTACTCGGACCACTACCCGGTGTTCGGATCGTCCTCGCTTCCCTAGTGTGAGTGGATGGACACCTCCTGGCTGGGGCCGCCGCACGCGTCGAGGTGACAGGCCCCGGCGGTCGGGGCCTGGAACGCGGTACGGACCGCGCCCGGCTGGGCCTTGGGCGGCCGGACGGACACGTCACCCGGGGCCGGGGTAGCCCGGGTAGTCCGGGGAGTCCAGGACGGCGCGGACCGAGGCGCGAACGGCAGGGAGGTCGTGGTCCCGCAACAGCCGCTGCGCGGGGACGCCGTCCTCGTCGGCCAGGATCGCCAGGAAGAGGTGCTCGGCGCCGACCACCGGATTCCCCTCGGATCCGGTGACCCCGGACTCCGCGGCGATGCGGCGCGCCTCGTCCAGCATGCGGGCGGCCCTGGGGGTGAAGTCGGCGCTCCTGCGCACGGGTCCCGTTTCCATGGCTCCGACGCTACGGGACCCGGCGCTGGCCTACGAGGCCGTCAGTGCTCGCCCTCGGCGGGGTCGCAGCGCTCCAGGGTCGGGCGCTTGGCGTGGATGCCGTCGCCTGAGGAGCGTCCGGTGAGGCGCCGGTGGATCCACGGCACGAGGAACTCGCGGGCCCAGTGGAAATCCTCCTGGCGGGCGGTGCGCCAGTCGCGGGGTTCCGGGGCGGGAAAGGGCTCGTTCCAGTCGTCGTCGACCGGGGCGTCCAGGACCTCGCACACGCGCAGCGCGAGCCTGCGGTGGCCCTCGGAGGACAGGTGGAGCCGGTCCCAGTTCCAGGAGCGGGGGTCGGAGAAGATCCGCATGCTCCACACGTCCACGACGTCGCACCCGTACCGGTCCGCGACGGCTCGCAAGTGCATGTTGTAGGTGGCGATCTTGCCGCGCAGGTGGCGCATGACCGGATGCCAGTTGGTGTCGAAGCCGGTGAAGATGACCACCCGGGCCCCGGTGGAGCGGAGTTCGGCGATCATCTGCTCGAAGATCCCGACGACCTCGTCGGGGTCGCTGCCGGGGCGGATGATGTCATTGCCGCCGGCGCAGATCGTGATCAGGTCGGGGGCCATCTCGACCGCGCGCGGCACCTGCTCGTCGCGGATCTGGGCGATGAGGCGTCCCCGGACGGCGAGATTGGCGTAGCGGACCTCGGGCACGTGCTCCGCGAGGTGTTCGGCCACGCGGTCCGCCCAGCCGCGGTAGCGGCCGTTGGGAACGCTGTCGCTGTCCGGGTAGGGGTCGCTCATGCCCTCGGTGAAGCTGTCCCCGAGGGCGACGTAGGACAAGATGTCCTTGTTGTTCAAGTCACCGGAGGATCCGGTCGGCACACCGCTCATAGTGCCGATGATGCAACTCAACGCCAGGGTTACGCGACAGTAGGTTGATGGTTTGCCGCGTTTTGGGGCGGAGCTCACACCATGAGCGGTGTGCCCTGAAAAGTCGTGTCAGTGGTCTTTGGAGAGCGGGGTCAGTTCGGGCCGCTTGGCGGTCACCGTGTCCCCTGAGGACTTCCCGGTGAGGCGGCGTCCGATCCACGGTCCCAGGGACTCCTTGACCCAGTGCAGGTCGTCCCTGCGCGCTTCGGTCCAGCTGACCGGCTCCATCTCGGGCCAGGGCTCGTCCCAGCGCTCGTCGACCGGAACACCCAGGACCTCGGCGACGCGCAGGGCCAGGCGGCGGTGCCCCTCTGGGGACATGTGCAGGCGGTCCTCGTCCCAGGCGCGGGGGTCGGTGAGCACGTCCATGGACCACTGGTCGACCAGGAAGCAGTCGTACTTGTCCGCGATGGCGCGGACGTTCATGTAGTAGCGCGCGAACAGGCCGATGGTGCCGCGCATGTAACCGGTGGCCACGTTCACACCGGTGAACAGTACGACCTGGCTGCCCTTGGCGCGCAGCCGGGCCACCGTGTGGTCCAGGATCTTCGCCAGGCGCTCGGGGTCGCCCGCGGGGCGCAGCAGGTCGTTGCCGCCCGCGCACAGGGTGACCAGGTCCGGCGCCATCCCGAGGGTGGGCGGAACCTGGTCGGTGACGATCTGGCGGATGAGCTTGCCGCGCACGGCCAGGTTGGCGTACTCGATCTCGCCCGCGTGGTCGGCGAGGTGCTCCGCCAGCCGGTCGGCCCATCCGCGGAAGACCCCGCTACCGTCCGGGTAGGGGTCGCCCACGCCTTCGGTGAAGCTGTCGCCGAGAGCGGCGAACGCCATCCCGGGCTTGACTGGCGCGCCCGCCTCGGTGCGGTTCTCCTTGGCCATTACTTGCTCCCCTCTTCCGCAGGGTCGGACACGTTCCCACCCACGGGGTTGGGCAGGGCTCCGCCGTAGCGGCGGTCCCGGCTCGCGTAGATCTCACAGGCCCGCCACAGGTCGCGGCGGTCGAAGTCGGGCCAGAGCGTGTCCAGGAAGACGAACTCTGCGTAGGCGGACTGCCAGAGGAGGAAGTTGGAGAGCCGCTGCTCCCCGGAGGACCGCAGGAAGAGGTCCACTGGCGGAACATCGGGCGCGTAGAGCTGCTGGGTGAGAGTGTCCTCGGTGATCTTCTCCGGGGAGATCTGCCCTGCGGCGGCCTGCCGGGCCAGCTCGCGCGCTGCGTCGACGATCTCCGCCTGGCCCCCGTAGTTCACGCAGAACTGGAGCGTGAGCCTGGTGTTGTCCTTGGTCATCTCCTCCGCGTCCTTGAGCTCCCTGATGACGCTCTTCCAGAGCATCCCGGGGCGTCCGGACCACGTGACGCGCACCCCGCGGGCGTGCAGTTCGTCACGGCGGCGGCGGATGACTTCGCGGTTGAAGCCGAGCAGGAAGCGCACCTCGTCGGGCGAGCGCTTCCAGTTCTCGGTGGAGAAGGCGTAGGCGGAGAGGTTGGGGATCCCCATCTCCATGGCGCCCTCGATCACGTCGAAGAGGGAGGACTCCCCGGCCTTGTGCCCCTCGGTGCGCGGCAGCCCGCGCGTCTTGGCCCAACGGCCGTTGCCGTCCATGACCACGGCCACGTGGCGCGGCACCAGGTCGGCGGGGAGCTCAGGCGGGCGCACCCCCGAGGGGTGCGGTACGGGCGCGTCGTACTCCCGCTCGCGCCGCTTACCGTTGTCGAAGCTGAACAGACTCAAGAACGCTCCACATGGCGCAGTGATCGGATTCCGTTTTCCAGGTGCCACTGTAGGTAGGCCGCGACCAGACCACTGCACTCGGATCGGTGCCTGTCGTCGCTGGCGTCCGCGCTGTCCCAATCGCCCCCGAGCAGCGCCGACATGAGTCGGAGCGTCTCCGGCGAGGGATGCGTGGCACCGTGGGGACGGCACACCGAGCAGACCATACCGCCGGCGTGGACCGCGAACGCACGGTGCTCCGCCCGGCTGCCGCAGCGGGCGCACTCCGTCAGCGCCGGGGCGTACCCGGCGACCGCCAGGGACCTGAGGAGGTAGGCGTCCAGGACCAGCCTGGCCTCGTGGCTCCCCTCCCCCAGCGTACGCAGAGCGCCGATGAGCAGGAGGAACTGGCGCAGGGCCGGATCCTTCTCCACGGAGACCACCTTCTCGGCGGTCTCCAGCATCGCGGTGGCCGCGGTGTAGCGCGAGTAGTCGGTGACGACCGCCTCACCGTAGGAGCGCAGGGTCTCGGCCTGGGTGATGACGTCGAGGCTCCGGCCGGTGTGCAGTTGCAGGTCGACGTGGGTACACGGCTCCAGGCGGGCGCCGAAGCGCGACTTCGTGCGGCGGACGCCCTTGCCGACGGCGCGCACCAGGCCGGTGCGTCGGGTCAGGAGGGTGACGATGCGGTCGGCCTCGCCCAGCTTCTGGTTGCGCAGGACGACACCCTCGTCGCGGTAGAGACTCACACCCCCATTGTCACGGACGGCGGAGACTACCCGCGCGGACGGGCCCGCGCTGATGGACGCGCGCGGTCCCTCCGACGCGCACCACCCTGAGCAGGTTTATTACGGTTTGGATTCCCTTTTCAGGACATTTGCTCTACTCTCACGCGCTAGGGCGTTCCATTTCGGGCCCGCCGCCCGTCCCTGGCGGCAACCGGCCCCGGGGCCGTAAACACGGCCGCCCGACAGCGGGCCACGCATCCCACACGTGGCCTTGGGCAGCGGAAGAGCCCGCGCGGGGAAGACCAAGAGCCCCGGCGTAGAAGCCCGTCGGGACCGAACGGACCCGACCACCCGCAGGGGTTACCCGCCCGTTTCCCCACACCTGTACGGAAGGTAGAGCGATATGGCGCGAGGCCGCCGAGGCAGGCGCAGAATGAGCGCTCGCGAACAGCGCTCAGAACGCGAAGGTCGACGCAGGACAGTGCCGATCGCGGTCGGCATAGCAGCGGTCCCGGTAGGACTCACCCTGGCCGGGGCCCTGGTGCTCTCCGGTGTCGGCGACAACACCGACCCGGCCGACGGTACGAACGCGGCCGGCGAGATCGGCGAGAGCGTAGGCGACGATTCGGGCGTTCCCGACGCGTCGGCCGACGACGACTTCTTCGATACCCCCACCGGCGCGTCCGAAGCAGCGGAACCGCAGGGTGACAGCGACCCCCAGGACGCCCAGGTCACCGCGTCCTCGAACGCCGAGGACTCCGACGACGACGGGGACGGAGGCCGTGGCGACAGCGACGGCGGCTCCGGGGGCAGCGGCGGCGGTTCCGGGGACTCCGGAAGCGGCGGCGGTGTCGGCGTCGAGTCCGCAGGCGGTCCGCAGGCCGCCGAGGTCGTGAACCTGGTCAACGACGAGCGCTCCTCGCACGGCTGCGGCCCCGTCGATGTGGACGACCGGCTCACCGCCGCCGCGCAGGAGCACAGCCAGGACATGGACGACCGCGACTACATGGCCCACGACAGCCCCGACGGCGAGGGCCCGGGCGAACGCGCACAGCGGCACGGGTACAACGCCTTCGGTGCGGAGAACGTCGCCAAGGGCCAGCAGAGCGCCGAGCAGGTCATGAACTCCTGGATGGACAGCCCCGGCCACCGGGACAACATCCTCAACTGCGGGCTCGAGTCGATCGGGGTCGGCGAGGCCGGCAACGCTTGGACCCAGAAGTTCGGCTGGGAGTAACCCGGCCTCAGCACCGCTGCCGAACCCGGTCCCACGCGAACGGGCCGCGTCCCTTCTGGGCGCGGCCCGTTCTCATGGTGGGAGGGTGAGTCGACAGCTGGTCCGGCCGATAACGTGATCCGCGTGAACGCCCCGACCCAAGATCAGGTCCCAGTCGTCCGCCCGGCTACCGCCGCCGATCTGCCCTGTGTCCTGGGGCTCCTCGGTGAGATGTACCCGGAGGACCCTCCCCTGTCTAAGGCTGAGGCCGCACGGATATGGGCGGAGATCGAGGCACAGGCCGGCAGGTCCCTGTTGGTGGCCGAGGACGTCGCCGGTGAGGTGCTGGGCACGGTGGACTACGTGGTGATGCCGAACCTGAGCCGGGGCGGTCGGCCGCGCATGGTCCTGGAGAACCTCGTCGTGTCCGACACCCACCGCCGCCGGGGCGTGGGCCGCCTGTTCGTGGACGCCGTGAGTGGGGTCGCCGCACGCGAAGGCTGCTACAAGATCATGCTCTTCGCCGCCGAGGACGCCTACGTACACGACTTCTACCGCGCATGCGGGGTCGAGCCGTGCCCCGACGGCTTCCGCCGCTACCAGTGAGTCCATACGCGCGGAGGGGCCCGCGACCAGTCGGTTGCGGGCCCCTCTCCAACCTTGGACGCTGTGGGTCAGGCGCGGCCGATGGCGCTGCACACGGCCTTCAGCGAGGCCGTCGTGATGCTGCTGTGGATGCCCACGCCCCACACGACACGGCCGTCGATCTCGGCTTCCACGTAGGCGGCGGCACGGGCGTCGCCGTCCTCGCCCATGGAGTGCTCGATGTAGTCCATGACGCGCACCTTGAAGTCCACGTCGGCCAGCGCGTCGCCGAACGCGGAGATCGGACCGTTGCCGGTGCCCTTCAGTTCACGGATCTCGCCATTGACGCGGGCGTCGGCCCCGATCGAGTAGGTGCCGTCCTCCGAGGTGCTGGAGCGGTGGGCCAGGACCGAGACCGGGCCCTCGTCAGACAGGTAGGTCTCCGTGAAGATGTCCCAGATGCGGTCGGCGGGGAACTCGCCGCCTTCGGCGTCCATGAAGCCCTGGATGACCTGGGAGAACTCGATCTGCAGACGGCGCGGCAGATCCAGGGAGTGGTCGCGCTGCATGATGTAGGAGACGCCGCCCTTGCCGGACTGGCTGTTGACCCGGATGACCGCCTCGTAGTTGCGTCCCACGTCCTTGGGGTCGATGGGCAGGTAGGGCACGTCCCAGGTGTAGTCGTCGACGTCGGTCCCGGCTTCCTCGGCGCGGGCCTCCAGCGCGGTGAAGCCCTTCTTGATGGCGTCCTGGTGGGATCCGGAGAAGGCCGTGTAGACCAGGTCGCCGCCGTAGGGGTGGCGGGGTGCGACGGGCAGCTGGGTGCAGTGTTCGACCGTGCGGCGGATCTCGTCGATGTCGGAGAAGTCGATCTTGGGGTCGACGCCCTGGCTGAACAGGTTCATGCCCAAGGTGACCAGGCAGACGTTGCCGGTGCGCTCGCCGTGGCCGAACAGGCAGCCCTCGACGCGGTCGGCCCCGGCCATGACGCCCAGTTCCGCCGAGGCCACGCCGGTGCCGCGGTCGTTGTGCGGGTGCACGGACAGCACCACGTGCTCGCGCCGCGTCAGGTTGCGGCTCATCCACTCGATCTGGTCGGCGTAGACGTTGGGAGTGGAGCGCTCGACGGTGGCGGGCAGGTTCAGGATGATCTCGCGGCCCGGGCCGGGCTGCCAGACGTCCATGACGGCCTCGCAGACCTCCAGGGCGAAGTCCAGCTCGGTGTCGACGAAGATCTCCGGCGAGTACTGGTAGCCGAAGTACTCGGTGTCGCCCAGGTACTGCTCGGCGAAGCGGACCACGTCCCGCGTGCCTTCGACGGCGATGTTCTTGCAGGCCTCGCGGTCGACCTTGAAGACGACACGGCGGAAGGTGGGCGCGGTGGCGTTGTACAGGTGGACGGTGGCGCGCTTGGCGCCGACCAGGCTCTGCACGGTGCGCTCGATCAGGTCCTCGCGGGACTGGGTCAGCACGGAGATCTGTACGTCGTCGGGGATCAGGTCGTTCTCGATCAGCGACCGGACGAAGTCGAAGTCGGTCTGGCTGGCGGAGGGGAAACCGACCTCGATCTCCTTGTAGCCCATGCGGACCAGCAGATCGAAGATCTCGTGCTTGCGGTCGGAGTCCATCGGCTCGATCAGCGCCTGGTTGCCGTCACGCAGGTCGGTGGACAGCCAGCGGGGAGCCTCGGTGGTGGTCTTGGTGGGCCACGTGCGGTCGGGCAGGTCCACCGGAGCGAAGGGCTCGTAACGGTGGAAAGGCATAGAGCTGGGCTTTTGCTGCGGCACCATGTGGTGTTGCTCCTCGAAGAAAGTTGCGCGGTGTGACGTGGCCGACACGGCATGCCGAAGTCCCGCGGCGAGGGGCCGACCGTTTAACGATCCCCGCCGCGGCCACTAAGGAGGAGCAGCTCGCGCAACATAACGACCATCACGCTAGCAGACGGTCGAGAAAAACTGGTACCGACCGCTCACATATTGAGACTCCACTCCTCTGGCCAGCGGAGAGACGCACAGCCCCCACTGATCCAAAATGATCGTTCAAAACAGGTACCTCGACTTCAAGATATCGCCGGGAGCGGTTACCCTGGAGGCGAACCCTTCAGTGCTAGGGGGGTCATACGGATTCCGTCGGCGGGACCCAGGGTGCGGCCAACACCCGAGGCCGCCATCGCCGCGCAGAGCAAGACACGTAAGCCGCGCCGCTGCCAGGCCGGTACCGCCGACGGACATCCTTCTCTCCGCCCCATCTCCTTCTCTCGCGCCTTCGCGCCCGATCCTGCGCAACGCGTATATATACTAGATTTGAGTATATATACGAGGGGGGTTCGATGATGAGCAAGGTCCTGATCGACATCGACGACGAGGCACTGGCCCGGGCCTCCGAGATACTCGGAACCACGACGAAGAAGGACACGGTCAACACGGCTCTGCAAGAGACCGTGCGCAGACTGGACCGGGCCGCAGCACTGGCCGAGATGCGCGAACTAGTGGCCCAGGACGGCGCGGACACCGACGTGTGGAAGGACAAGCGGGAGTACCGGCGGTGAACCCAGCCGTCTACCTGGTAGATACCAGTGCGCTGGCCCGCATCTACCGCAGCCCATCAGGAAACGAAGAGTGGGACCACGCTATCGTCCACGGAACGGTCGCGGTCTGTCCTGTCACAGAACTGGAGTTCCTGTACAGTGCGCGATCCGAACGGCATCGCGAGCGCATGGTGCACCTGCTGAACCGGATGCTGCTCCCTGTCGACATGGGAGAGCCTCCCTTCGCTCGCGCGTGGGAGGTGCAGCGCCTTCTCACCACGAGAGGCGAGCACCGGAGCGCTGGCCCGGTCGACCTTCTCGTGGCCGCTTGCGCCGAAATGCACGGCCTCACCCTGCTGCACGACGACAACGAATTCGAGACCATCGCTCGCGTGACCGGCCAGAAGGTGCGCCGGGTCTGATCGGCGTCCGAGACAACTGAGCCGAGGGGCGGCGTTGAGCCAGCGAAGAACGCCGCCGCCCCTCGGGTTAGGGTGCGGCCCCCTCCTGCCGGTCACGGAGGGGGCCTAGCCGCGGGGCCGGGGTGCAGGTCCGGCCCCGCGGCGGTTTGGAGGGTCAGAGCGCCCTGGCGCCCTGACCGGGAACTACGCCCCCGGGAGGGGCTCGAACTCCTTGACGGCGTCGATCGCCGGGCCGTGCGGGGTGTTGGCCTCGCGCTCGATCATGATCTCGACGAGCACCGGCCGCGACGTGGACTGCGCCTGCTTTCGCGCCCACTCCAGGGACTCCCGGATCTCCCCCGGTTCCCAGACGCGGCGGCCGGAGCAGCCGTAGGCCTCCATGAGTTTGACGCTGTCGGTGCCGTACTCGTCGTAGTGGATGTCCACCTGGTAGTTCATGTCGAACGGGATCGAGGCCTGGCGGATCAGGCCCAGGTACTCGTTGTTGAGCATGATGATCACGTACGGCACGTTGTACTGGGCGGCCACCGCCAGTTCCTCGACCATGTACTGGAAGCTGTAGTCGCCGACGATGCCGACGACCTCCGCGTCCGGCTCAGTGTGCTTGAGGGCCTTCTTCACACCGATGGCTGCGGGGATCTCCCAGCCGAGCGGGCCCGCCTGACCGCAGATCTGGTAGTGGCGCGGCTTGTACGCCTTCTGGTGCTGGCCGCCCCAGATCTGGTACAGGCCGATCGCGGTGACGAAGTAGGTGTCCTCGTCGAAGGCCTCGTTGATCTCCTTGTAGACGCGCGGCGCCTTCACCGGGACCGAGTCGAAGTCCTCGCGGCGGGTCATGGTGGTCTTGAGCTCGCCGACCCGGTCGATCCAGGCGCCCACCTGGGCCTTGGCCTCGCGGCGCTTGGCGGCGGCGAGCAGCTCCTGGAGGAACAGCTTGGCGTCGGAGACCACGCCCAGGTCCGGCTCGAAGACCCGGCCGATCTGGGTGGCCTCGATGTCCACGTGGATGAACTTGCGCTCGCCCCGGTAGACGTCGATCTGGCCGGTGTGGCGGTCGGCGAAGCGGGCACCCACAGCCAGGACCAGATCCGACTCCAGGAAGGAGGCGTTACCGTAGCGCTGAGAGGTCTGCACACCGGTCATGCCGGAGTACAGGGGCGACTCCTCGTCGAAGGAGCCCTTGCCCATGAGGGTGACCTGGACCGGGACCTGGAGGTACTCAGCCAGTTCGCGCAGGCCGTCGGAGGCCTCGGCCAGGATCACGCCGCCGCCGGCGAGGATGAGCGGCCGCTCGGCCTCCAGCAGCAGGTCCAGCGCGCGCTCGACGCGGGGCAGGTGCGGCTCCACCGTGTTGATCTTGAGCGCGGCGTCGATAGACGGGTCGTAGTCGATGAGCTGCTGGGCCACGTCCAAGGGGATGTCGACCAGGACCGGTCCGGGACGGCCCTCCTGGGAGATCCGGAAGGCCTCGCGGAAGATCCACGGGGCGGTGGCCGCCTCCTTGATCTGGACGGCCCATTTGGTGACGGGCTTGGCGATCTCGACGATGTCGACCGCCTGGAAGCCCTCCTTGTCGAGCAGGTCAGTGCGCTGCTGGCCGGTGATGCAGATCATCGGGATCGAGTCGGCGATCGCGGTGTACAGGCCGGTGATCATGTTGGTCCCGGCCGGGCCGGAGGTGCCGATGGCCACGCCGACCCTGCCGGTCGTGCGCGACCAGCCGTCGGCCATGTGCGTGGCGCCTTCCTCGTGGCGGACGGTGAGGTGCTCGATGCCCCCCACGTCCTCCATCGCCTTGTAGAGCGGGAGGATCGCGGCGCCGGGGCAGCCGAACGCGGTGTCGACGCCCTCGTCCTTGAGAACCTCCACGACGGCGTTCATCGCGGGCATTTTCGCCATGGGAGCGAACCCTTCAGTGCTGGGGTGGCTGGTGTGGTGGGGTGTGCCGGAAGGCAGTGCTAAGGGTGGTGCCAGAGGCGGGTGCTAGGGGGTGGGGCGGCGCGTCGCCGGAGCCCCCGGGTGGGCCAACACCCGGGGGACGACGGCGGCGCCCCGGTGACGGCGTCCGTTACTTCTCGCGGCCGGAGAGTTCCTCGACGAGCTTCAGCAGCGCGGAGTGGTCGAGGGAGCCGTTGCCCTGGTTCTTGAGCGCGGCCACGTACTGCGCCACCTGGGAGCCCAGCGGGACCGCGACCCCGGCCGCGTGGGCGGAGTCGGTGACGATGCGCATGTCCTTGTCGTGCAAGGCGACCCGGAAGCCGGGAGCGAAGTTGCGCTCACGCATGGCCTTGCCCTTGCGCTGGAGCACGGTGCTGCCCGCGAGCCCGCCGCCCAGGACCTCCAGGCCGGACTCGGTGTCCACGCCGTGCGCCTCGAGGAAGACGAGCGCTTCGGCGAGGAGCTGGATGTTGCCAGCAACGATGAGCTGGTTGGCAGCCTTGACCGTCTGGCCGGAACCGCTCGGGCCGACCAGGACAGGGGTGGTCCCGAGGACGTCGAAGACGGGGCGCGCGGCCTCGAAGTCGTCCTGGGCGCCACCGACCATGATGGAGAGCTTGGCTTCGACGGCACCGGCCTCGCCGCCGCTGACCGGGGCGTCCAGGACCTTGAGGCCCCGGTCGGCGCCGGCGGCCGCGACCGCTCGGGCCACGTCGGGACGGATGCTGCTCATGTCGATGACCAGCGTGCCGGGCTTGGCGTTGTCGAAGACCCCGCCCTCACCCGTGAGGACGGCTTCCACGTCCGGGGAGTCGGGGACCATCGTGATGACGGCGTCGGCGTCGGCGACGGCCTCCGCGATGCTGCCGCCGCGCAGGCCGCCCTCGGCGACCAGGGCGTCGACGCGCTCGGGGCTGCGGTTGTGGCCGGTGACGGTGTATCCGGCGCGGACGAGGTTGACGGCCATGGGCAGGCCCATGATGCCGAGACCGACGAAGGCGATCTTCCTAATGGCCATGACGGCCCCTTTCAGTCTGGTGTGTGGCTGGTGGTCGGCGTGGTCGGCGCGGGCGGGTCAGCCCAGCCAGCCGAAGCTCTGGGTGGTAGGGACGGTGGGCTTGTACTCCAGGCCGACCAAGCCCCGGTAGCCGCCGGCTTGGGCGGCGGAGAGGAGCTCGCCGAGGGGGAGCTCGCCGGAGCCGGGCTCGCCGCGGCCGGGGGCGTCGGCGATCTGGATGTGCCCGAACTCGGCGGCGTGGTCCCGGACCACCGCGGCGACGTCCTCACCGTTGACGGCGAGGTGGAAGAAGTCGGCGAGGAACGCCACGTTCTCGACGCCGGCCTCCTTGACCTTGGCGACGAAGGCGAGGCCTTCCGCAGCTGTCTTGAGCGGGTAGTCGTCGGAGCCGCTGATGGGCTCGACGAGCACGGTGCCGCCGACCTTGGCAACCGCCTTGGCGGCGGCGACGGTGTTGTCGAGGGCGAGCCGGTCCTGCTCGGCGGGGTCGACCCCGTCCTGGCGCAGGCCGTAGAGGGCGTTGAAGCCGGTGGCGCCGGTGCGCTCGGCGATCTGGGCGACCACTTCGGTGTTGGCGAGGAACTCGGCGGCGCGGGAGGGGTGCGAGAGTACGCCGCGGTCGGGGCCGGGGAGCTGGCCGGCGAAGAAGTTGAGGCCGCTGAGGCGGACGCCCGCGCTGTCGAGGGCATTGACGAAGGCGTCGATCTCGCTCTGTTCGGGGGTCGCGCTCTCGAAGGGCCACCAGAACTCGACAGCGTGGAAGCCCGCGTCGCGTGCGGCCTGGGGGCGCTCGTTGAGGGGGAGTTCCGTGAACAGCAGGGAGCAGTTCACCGTGTATCCGAGTGTGTGGCTCATGCATTGCCTCCGGCATCTACTTCCGCTGTGTGGAAAGTAGTTTTCACTTTAAGGAATGTATTGAGTGTGGGCCGGACCACCTGCGCTTGTCAACCACCCCTTCGCACCGACATCCACCCGGGCGCACCCCTCAGCCCGCCTCCGCACCCCTTGGCGCAACCCCACAGGCCCCGCCTGCCCCATCAGCACGCAGGAACTTCACGACTTCTTCGCCAGGGGAGACAGATTCCACAGTTTTTCTTCGCTACCCCCTTGTGAGTGTTGACAAGCTCACACTGTCATCAACTAGAGTCCCCCCAATCCGTAATACGGAATCAGCTATCTGCTTTACGAAAAGACACGGCCGATTCATCTAGCCCCGCCCCTCCGGCGAAGCTCGGTGCGTCGGCCCAGCCACGGGAGAACACATGCCCGAGACCACCCCGGACGAGTCGGGAAGAGCGCCCGACCCGGGACTGGCGCGTCTGAACACCCTGTCCAAGGAGGACCTGCGCACCGAACTCGCGCAGTGCCTGAACGTGGACCGCTGGGTGGAGGCCGTCGCGTCTGAGGCGCCCTTCGCCGACCGCGACGCCCTGCTCGCGACCGCGGACGGGCACGCGCGGGCGATCACTGCGGACGAGGTCGCCACGGCCCTGGACCGGCACCCCCGCATCGGAGAGAAGGCCAAGGGGGCCGACACCGAGTCCGCCTGGTCCCGGGGGGAGCAGTCCGCCTTCGCCGCGGACACCGACGACGCCTCCGCGAGGGTCCAGCGAATCTTCACGTTCGCACAAGGTGAGTACGAGGAAAGGTTCGGGCAGATCTACCTCGTCTGCGCGAGCGGCCGCAGCAGTCGCGAGCTCCTCGCGGACCTGGTCGCCCGCCTGGACAACGACCGCGACACCGAACTGTCCGTGGTCGGCGAGGAGCTCCGCAAGATCTCCGGGCTCCGCCTGGTCAAACTCCTGGAGGCAGCATGAGCCACGTGACCACCCACATCCTGGACGCCGCCCTGGGTGCCCCGGCCCGCGACGTCCCGGTCCGCCTGGAGGCCGCCGCCGACGGCGACCGCACCTCATGGAAGACCGTCGCCGAAGGCCGCACCAACAGTGACGGGCGCGTGCCCGACCTGGGCCCGGACCAGTTGTCCGCCGGCTACTACCGCGTCGTCTTCGACACTGAGGCCTACTTCACCGCGACCGGCCAGCGCGGGTTCTACCCCGAGGTCAGCATCGTGTTCGACCTCGCCGAGGAGGACCAGCACTACCACGTGCCGCTGCTGCTGAGCCCGTTCGCCTACTCGACCTACCGGGGTTCGTAGCCCCAGCCCTCAGTACCGCGCCCAGCACTGAGCGGCGCCGGAGCAGCACGAGGTTTCCCCACCCCGGTCCGGTCCAACCAGCGAAGGAGAACAGCCTGGCCCCACCCCAGCCGTAACACCCCACCCTCTTCGAGTGCGTGACAGGTCCTTCCGCACGACCACAGCGGTCCTCCCTCATACGCACAGCGCACCGGCGCGAGTTCTGCGCGCGGCGCGAGCGATGAAACCGAATCCATACGGATGGAGTTCACCCTGATGGGCATCAGACTCGGAGACAACCAGTACGGCAAGGCCGAGGTCCGCCTCGTCCACGTCCAGCGCGACACCGACGTCCACCAGATCAAGGATGTCAACGTCACCTCCCAGCTCCGCGGCGACCTGGAGGATGTCCACACGGTCGGCGACAACGCCAAGTGTCTGCCGACGGACACGCAGAAGAACACCGTCTACGCCAAGGCCCGCGAGTGGGGCGGCGTCGGCGCGATCGAGGACTTCGCCCTGCGCCTGGCCCGGCACTTCGTGGACGAGCACGAGTACGTGCATGGCGCCCGCCAGGAGATCGAGGAGTACTCCTGGGACCGGATCGCCACCGAAAAGGGCCCGCACGACCACGCCTTCTCGCGCCGCGGCGCTGAGACCCGCACCACCGTCGTCAACAAGGACGGCGACAAGGAGTGGGTGGTCTCCGGCTTCGAAGGCCTCACCGTCCTCAAATCCACCGGTTCGGAGTTCCACGGCTACCCGAAGACCCGGTACACCACCCTGCCCGAGGTCACCGACCGGATCCTCGCCACCGACGTCTCCGCCCGCTGGCGCTACGTCGGCAACGAGCACGACTTCGACAAGGTCTACACCTCGGTCCGCGCCCTGTGCCTGGAGGCCTTCGCCGAGACGCACAGCCTCGCCCTGCAGCAGACGCTCTACGCGATGGGCAAGGCCGTCCTGGAGGCGCACCCGGAGATCGCGGAGATCCGCTTCTCCATGCCGAACAACCACCACTTCCTGGTGGACCTCTCCCCGTTCGGCCTGGACAACCCCAACGAGGTCTTCTTCGCCGCGGACCGGCCCTACGGCAAGATCGAGGCCACGGTCGAACGGGACGACGCCCCCAGCGCGGGCGACGCCTGGAAGACCGTCCCGGGCTTCCTCTAACACCTGTCTCCCCCGCCGGGCGGTGATCCTGAGACCACCCCCGGTGCTCTTCGGAGCCCCCTGAACGCCGGGGCCCGCGCGTGCGGCCGGGCCCCGGACTCCCCCACGTCACGGGTCCGAACACCCGAGGCATCCTCGCCTACCCACCGCTGGTGGGCCACACCGGCCTTCGCCGTGCCCGAAAACAGGGGCATCCGCGGGTCGGCGCGACAACACCGGACGCACGTCACCGACGCACGTCCGAGACAGCCGGTCACCTCTTCCCGGTGACCCCACATCGCAAAGGCTGGAAACTGGCCATGTCGAACAGTCCGTCCGCGAAGGACTCGGCCACAACGAACGCCACGACCCCCGCACGTCCCGAGGACGAGAAGCTGCCGGCACGGCTGCTCCTCGTCTACGGGCTCCAGCACATCCTCACCATGTACGCCGGTGCGGTGGCACCGGCCCTCGTCATCGGCGCCGCCGCTGGGCTCGCGAACGACCCCGCCGCCATGGGAATCCTCGTCAGCGGCGCGCTCCTGGTTGCGGGTATCGCCACGCTCCTCCAGACGATGGGGCACCGACGGGTCGGCGCCCAGATGCCGATCGTCGTTGCGTGTTCCTTCGTCCCCGTCAGCGCCATCGCCACCCTGGCCGCCGGCCAGGACGGCGAGAACCTGCCCGTCGCCTTCGGCGCGTCCATCGCCGCAGGTGTGTTCGCCCTTGCCCTGACCCCGTTCTTCGGGCAGCTCATCCGCTTCTTCCCGCCGATCGTCACGGGCACGATCATCACCGTCATCGGCGTCAGCCTGATGCCGGTGGCCGCCCGCTGGATCATGGACGACGCCACCACCGTCGTGGACGACGGCTCCACGGTCCCGGCCGCCCCCATGGGCAACCTCGCCCTGGCCGGGCTGACCCTCGCGGTCATCCTCGTCGGTTCCAGGGTCTTCCCCGGCATCTGGGGCCGACTGTCCATCCTCCTGGGCCTGGTCGTGGGCACTCTCGTCGCGATCCCGTTCGGCATGGCGGACTTCAGCCGGGTCGGCGAGGCGGACCTGGTCTTCAACCCCACGTCGGTGTTCTACTTCGGTGCGCCGCAGTTCGAGATCGCCGCGATCGTCACCATGTGCATCATCATGCTCGTGGTGCTGACCGAAGGCGCCTCGCACATCATCGCGGTCGGCGAGATCACCGGTTCCAAGGTGGACGCCAAGCGCATCTCCGCCGGTCTGCGCGCCGACGTGAGCGGCTCCATCATCGGCCCGATCTTCTCCGCCACCCCCACCAGCTCCTTCGCGCAGAACATCGGCCTGCTCGCCCTGACCGGTATCCGCAGCCGGTACGTGGTGGCCACGGGCGCGGGCATCCTCCTGGCGCTGGGCATGTTCCCGGTGCTGGGCGGTGTCATGGCGGCCATCCCCACCCCCGTCCTGGGCGGCGCGGGCCTGGTCCTGTTCGGCACCGTGGCGGCGAGCGGGATCAAGACCCTGACCAAGGTGGACTTCACCAACAACCTCAACCTGGTGCTGGTGGCCACCTCCATCGGTGTGGCGGTCGTCCCGCTGGCCTACCCGACCTTCTACGCCTTCCTTCCGGAGTCGGTCGAGCTGGTGGCCCACTCGGGCATCATCGGTGCGGCCGTCGTCTCGATCCTGCTGAACATCTGCTTCAACGTGATCGGCCGCGGTCCGGCGGACTCCCCCGCCGAGATCGACAGCGAGGAGATCGGGTCCGCCGGTCCGGGCGAGGCCAAGTACACGGACCAGGCGGGCGCTGCCTACCGGGGCGAGGAGGACGCCGGCCGCGCCGAGCGGACCTGACCCCCTCTCTGGTCGCTATCCCCTGATCCGGAGCACCCCCTGAATCCGGAGCTCCCCCCGGGGCGGGTGCACGAGGACCGTGCACCCGCCCCGCTGTTGTTAAGCAGAGGCGAATGGTATGCCTGTGAAGGTGACCGAATGGGATCTGCGCAAGCTGCGCGTGCTCCGCACACTCGAGGAGCTCGGAACCGTCAGGGCCACGGCCGAGGCGCTCTCGATGACGCCCTCCTCCGTCTCCCAACAGCTCTCGTCCCTCTCCCACCAAGTGGGGGTGGACCTGCTGGAGGCGCACGGCCGCCGGGTACGTCTCACCGACGCCGCACACGTGCTGCTTCGGCACACCGACATCGTGCTGGCCCAGCTGGAGCGGGCCGAGGCCGAGCTGGGCGGGTTCGTGCGCGGTGAGGCCGGACGCGTCCGTGTCGGCACCTTCGCCACCGCCATCCCGAGCCTCGTGGTCCCCGCACTGAACGCCCTGCGCAGGGCCCACCCCGGCCTGCGGACCCGCGTGCACCAGGCCGAGGCGGCCGAGGTGTACGAGCTGCTCGCCGCAGGCGAGATCGACATCGGTCTGTCCCTGGCCGCGCAGGCCCCGACCGGGCACGACGGCCGCTACGACCGCTCCGAGCTCCTCACCGACCCGTTGGACGTGGCCCTGCCGACCCAGCACCGACTGGCCACCGCACCGGCGCTGCGGCTGCGCGACCTGGCCGAGGAGCCATGGATCTACGGGGCCTCCGGCCCATGGCGGGACATCACCATCGCGACCTGCGCCCAAGCGGGCTTCGTTCCGGAACAAGCCCACGTGGCTTCCGATTGGCGGGCCATCCTCGACATGGTGGCCGCGGGGATGGGCGTGGCGCTGATCCCGCGGCTGGCCGCCACCAACGACGTCCCAGGGGTGGCGCTACGCACCCCGCACGCGGACCAGCCGCGCCGCCACGTGGTCACGGCCGTGCGTTCGGGTGCGGGTGAACGACCGCAGATCGCCGTCGCACTCCGGGCACTGGCGGAGACCGCCGCAGATCTCGCCACGACAAATGTTCAGATCAAGTGAACATACTGATCAAAAACTTTCGCTGGAAGTAATCGGTTTCCCCTGCGACTCTGGAAAGGTCCCACCCGAGACAGTGACAGGAGAACCGTGAGCCAGGCCCAGCCCTTCGACCCCCGTGACTACAACGCCCAGCCGTACCCGGGCGGCAACCCCTACGGCGACTTCCGGAAGACCGAGCTGGACTTCTCCGGCCTCGTCGACCTCGCCGACCGCCGCTTGGGCGCTGGCGTCGTCGCCGCAAACGACGAGTTCTTCGCCCACCGCGAGAACCTGCTCCGGACCGAGCCCGCGGTGTTCGACCCGCACCACTTCGGGCACAAGGGCAAGGTCATGGACGGCTGGGAGACCCGTCGCCGCCGCGGTGTGAGCGCCGACCAGCCGCACCCCACCGCCGAGGACCACGACTGGGCGCTGGTGCGCCTCGCCCTGCCCGGGGTCATCCGCGGGCTGGTCGTGGACACCGCGCACTTCCGCGGCAATCACCCCACCGAGATCAGTGTCGAGGCCGCGCACGTGGAGGGTACGCCCACCACCGACGAACTCCTCGCCGCTGAGTGGACGGAGATCGTCGCGCGCACCCCGGTGTACGGGCACGCCGAGAACGGCTTCAAGGTGGACCTCCAGCGCAGGTGGACCCACCTGCGCCTCAAGCAGTTCCCCGACGGCGGTGTCGCACGGCTGCGCGTTTACGGCGAGCACGTCGCCGACCCGGCCTGGCTGGCCGCTCTCGGCGGTTTCGACGTCGCCGCCCTGGTCAACGGCGGCGTGGTCGAGGACGCCTCGGACCGCTTCTACTCCTCGCCGGAAAACATCATCCTGCCGGGCCGCTCGCACAAGATGGACGACGGATGGGAGAACCGCCGCCGTCGCGACACCGGCAACGACTGGGTGCGCTTCCGGCTCACCGCCCAGGCCTCAGTGCGCGCCATCGAGTTGGACACCGCCTACCTCAAGGGCAACTCCGCGGGCTGGGTGACGATCCTGGGCTGTGACGCGCACTCGCAGAACCCGGACGAGTGGTTCGAGATCGTGGGCCGCACGGCTCTCCAGCCGGACAGCGCCCACCGCTTCGTCCTGGACCAGCCGGTCACCGTGACGCACGTGCGCACCGACGTCTTCCCCGACGGCGGGATGGCCCGCCTGAACGTCTTTGGCACCCTCACCGAGACCGGTCAGAAGGACCTCCGCAACCGCTGGGAAGCCTCCCGCGGTTAGATCGGCACCACCAGATGGGGGGACGGGCGCGTGTCAGTGCATCAGAGTGCCCGCCCTCTCCACCCTGTCCCGGGACGTCAAGCTCGAGTGCAGACGACCGGGCCCGGTGCGACTACGGGTGCGGGACCCCTGCAAGTGCGGGACCCCTGCAAGTGCGGGTGGTTTCCCCGTTTCCTGCCGCCCGATGGTGGCCGTCTCCGCTGCGCGCCTCAAGGTCGTCGCCATCGAGCGCTTCGCGCGTCAGTGGCGCTCCACCTTGACCCGCTTCGCTGCGACGGCGGGTCGGCGGCTATCAGGAAACGGGGGACGTGTGGTCGGGGAGGCGATGGGCCCGTTGGGCCCGAAGGGGCCCTACGGCACAAGCACGGCCTGGCGGCCGTCAGCCGCCACTCCGCCGGAGCGTTGACGGTTGGGGGTGTCGCGGCTGGTCCTGGTGTGCGGCGAACTGCCCCGGCCTTCGTCCGGGGGCCGATTCCTGCCCCTGCGCCGGAGCTGTGACGGGTCGGGTGTCGCGGCTGGTCATGGTGCGCAGCGAACCCCCCTGTTAGAAGCAAAAACAGGGGTGAGAGTGACTCTAGGACCAGGGCTCACCCCCCGGGGGTGGCGGGGGTCGAGGGCCGGGAACGGCACCCCGAGGGCAGGGCGGGGCCAGGGGCCGGGTCGGGTTCTGGCCACGTGGGGGTAGCGGCCCGGCGCAAGCGGGTGGAGGCTTGTTGGGGGTGGATGGTTACGGGTGCCGGTGTGGGGCTGGGTCCCCATCCCCACCCGTATCCGTGTCCCCACCCCGGGTGCGGCTTCGGTTGCGGCCCGACCACATCCGGTGGGCGGTGCGTACCGCCCACCGGTGCTTGATCTGGTTATGGGTCGCACACAACGGCTGGATGTTAGCGGCGCTGGTGGTGCCGCCCTGCCAGAACTCCACGATGTGATCAGCCTGCGTCCAGGGCAGGGGCACATCGCACCCGTACTGCCAGGCGCAGGACGTGTGGCCGTGGAAGGCGGCCGCCCGGATCTTGGGCGGAGCCAACCGGCACGAGCGGCCCACATCCAACACCTGCCCGCTCTTCTGCTCCACCACCAGGC
>NZ_BAAGZJ010000077.1:0-37882 GCF_054778635.1 Nocardiopsis nanhaiensis | reverse complement strand
TGGAGGCGAAGACCTCGGCGCAGAAAGCGTCGAGGTCCTCGCGGAGTTCTTCCACAGCATCCAGGTCCACCCGTCCATCATGGCGGAGCCACGCTGAAAAATCAGGAACTTAACAAAGTACTACTAGAGCAGTGGTACACGCCGCCTGGGGTGGCCCCCGAAACTCCACCCGATCTACCGACCACTCCGTCGACGACCCCCGCCCCGGCGGATTCCACTGACTCGGCGGCTGAACGCCCCGTCCAGCCGAACGTACCGATCGTGCTCGGCTTTGAGACCAACTTTCGCCAGGTCATCGCCCTCTCCGGTGTGCTGGCGACCGGCACGGCACTGAGCGCCCTGGGTGTCCGCTCCGATCTCTGGTATCCGCTGGTCGGTGGGTTGTCAGGACTGGGGCTGGTGCTGTTCGGCATACCCCTGCTTTTCGGGGTCTGGTTCTCACCGCACTATTTCGCGCGGAAAGAAGTCCGGGTGACGCCGCGAGGACTGGAGTTCGAGCCACGGCCCCTGCTGTGGAGCAGACAGGGGCTGGAAGCGTGCATTCCGTGGACACGGGTCCAGGCCGTGACCCACCGCACGATCACTGGAGCGGCGAATCATCGCCCCAAAGACCTGCGGAACGTCAACGCTCCGGTACTGCATGACCACTACTCCGTTATTGAGATCTACACGGAACCGTTCAACCCGGGCGATCCCAAAGCCTGGGCACATCTGTTGTTCGATGTGGATCAGTGTCCAAAGCCCGATACCCCAGCGCTGAATGCGCTAGCCGAATTCCCCGCGACCCGGCTCCAATTGCGGTTCACCGAGGACCTGGTGGGACAGACCGCGGCGGAATGGCAAGAGATGGACGACGGAGGCCCGGTCCCGACCACCGTCTCCCTGTGGCAGCTCGGACGGGCCGTCCAGATCTTCCGCCCCGACCTGTGCCACGGCTTCGACCGACTGGGGGCGTCGGCCTCCGGCCGTAGGGAGAAGAACTGAGAACATGTGGGAACACGGGCAGGTGGTAGGGCGGCGGGTCCGTCTGGGGGCCCCGGTGTTCGGCGACGCCTGGGGCGGAACGGCGGGCGCCCTGTTGCTACCCGCCTTGTTAGGGCTGACCATCGGCGGCAGTACCTTCGGACCGGGGCTGGTCAAGGAAGGCCTGACGTATCCGCACGGACAGACGAACCCCCTCCTCCTCGGCCTCGCGGCCCTGCTGACCGGGGCCGCGTTGGTCGTCCTGGTAGCCCTCCCGGCACTGGTCCTGCGCTTCCCCCGTGCCCACGCCGGCATGGAACTACTGCTGCGCGCCGAGCACATGGAGTGGGTGCGGCCCCGGCGCTGGTGGCTGCCGAAAATGTCGTACACCGTGCCCTGGAACCGGGTACAGGCGGTACGGGCCACAACGGCGGTCAGGCCAGGCGGCCCCCGGCACCGGGTGATGGACGTGTACCTGTTCGTGGCGGCCGCGCGCGTGCCCCAGTGGCTTGGCGCAGTGGATCCACCCCGCGAAGAACCGGCGGGCATGGCGGCCCCGGCCGCCCGGATCCGACTGGGTGGCCCTTGGGACTGGGCGGAGGAGCAGGCCACCGAGGCCGCGATCGCGATCGACAGGGTCCGTCCCGACATCATGCGCCGGGACACCCCGCCTGACTCCTGGTTTACTCCTGGCCGGGACTCCCAAGGTTCGGACCGGGTGTGGGTGGATTTCCAGGTCTCGCCTGCCCGCTGGTCGCGGGTCGCCCTCCTGTGGCTTGGGCCCTTAGCACTGTTCAGCGTCAGCCTGGTCTCTGACCTGTGGTATCCGCTGATCGGAGGCTTATCGGCGATCCCCTGGGCGGTCTGCCTCGTCGGCCTGTCCGTGTGGCTGTACCAGGCACCTCGCTCGCTCAGTCGGCGCGGCGTACAGGTGGACGGGGAAGGTCTGACGTTCATCCAAGAAGGTGCGCTGTGGCTCCGTCACCGGGGTATGCGCGTGCACGTGCCGTGGCCGGAGGTCCTGTGCGCGGCCGACGGCCTCGCCCGCGGGAGATACCAACCGGGTGTGCCCGCCGAGCCCGCGGCCGTCATCGACCTCTACCTCACCCAGGCCGACCGCGCGGGCCGGTGGCTCGCCATGGGCGCCCAGTACACCGAGACCCTACACAACATCGGAAGAGCAGACCTGTCGCTACCCACCCCGGTGTCCTGGATCCAACTGGACCTGTCAGGACAGCCGCACGATGGCGGCGCCTCTTGGCACATGTTCGGACGGACCGGGGCGCCGCCCCGCGAGGTACCTGCGGGCGACCTCCTGCGCGCGATCTCACTCTTCCGCCCGGACCTTGTGCGCTGACGGCTACCCCGCACCTTCCGCTTGCTCTGCCCTACCCCCGGCACCCTGCCCGTACCCGCCGAACCGACCGCCCACGAGGACTCCACGATGATCGTCTCCCCTCCGACCACCCAGGTCTCGCTCCGCCCCGACCGGCTGCCGGGGTACTGGGAGGTGTTCGCCAGCATCACCCTGCTCCTCACCCCGCTCCCGGTCCTGTTCCTAGTCCTCCTGGGACCCTCCGCGCTCGACGGAGGCACACTGCCGAGCGCGACCGAGGACCCGGGCCTGTGGGTGGGCGTGGCGCTGGCTTTGGCCTCGGCGCTCTCCTGGGCGCTGCTGGCGGGGCAGTGGGTACGGCAGTCCACCCCGCGCGAGATCCGAGTGGCCCGGGAAGGCGTACGGTTCGTGTACGGCGGGCAGTGGGGTTTCCGTGCACGCACCCACCTTCTGAGGTGGGACGACGTCGCACTCATCGTGCCCTGGCAGCGTGAGTTCGCCGAACGCCCAGCCGTCGCTTTGCCGTACGGCAGGCGCATCCGCAAGAAGGCCGTCCGGCGGGTGAGCCGACCGGTGGTGGACCTGTACCTGGAGGGCGGGGTGGAGGCGCCGGGGTGGCTGGACCCCGTCCCGGAGCACACGGGATACCGGGTGCGCGTCGGCGGCCCCGGAGACCCGATGAAGGACGCGGTCCGGCGCCTGGCGCACCTGCTGTACAAAGCGCGCCCCGACCGGTTCGAGCTGGCGGAGGTCTCGGCCACGTGGTTCTCCCCGGCGCCCGGAGACCTCCCGGCACGGCCGGAAACGGCGCCCCGGGAGACAGCGCACCCGGAGACGGCCCGCGCCGAGGACGGTGCCGCGGAACCGGCGGAAGAGACCGCGGCGCCGGAGCCACCGCCCGCCCTTGAACCTCCCCGGGGCACGGTCCGCATGGTCCTGCAGCGTTCACCCGCGTCCTGGGCCCGCCGGACGCTGCTGTGGGGCGCCCTGGCTGGCGCGGCCGCCGGCATCATCGTCAGCGGCGTCGGGGAGCCCTGGCTACCCGCCCTCGTCATCCTCCCCGGGATCTTCTGCCTGGTCTGGTTCCTCGCCCTGCTCGTGACAGCGCCGATGTGGATGTCGCGACGGGTGACGGAAGTGTCGCCGCACGGGATACGATTCACCGCCGCACCCCTGTTCTGGTACCGGATCTCGGTGGACGCCACCCTGCCCTGGTCCGATGTCGCGGGGGTGCACCTGCGCACGGTGCCCCGGCCCCGCCTGGGCGCACCGACCCTCCTCAGGCTGATGACGGGCGTTTCCCAAGAGCACGGCGGCGCACAGACCCTCATCACGTTCGTGCTGCGGCCCGCCGGACCCCGCCCCGAAGGGCTGAAACAGCTCGGGATGCACCTGGTCCCCTACATCTCCGGGGAGACCGCCGTTCCCGGTACGCACTACGCGGGGCACGTGGCCAAGGTCGACTTGGCCTTCGCCGCCGACATGCACCCCGAGGACCGGTCCGGGTGGGACCCGGGCACCGGACAGGCCCCGCCGGAACAAGTGAGCCCGGCCCTGTTCCCCGAGGTACTGAGGGCCTATACCCCCGAGCGCTGCCACGGCCTCCCGCCGCGTTGAGCGGGAGGACCCGCGCGGGCCTCGCGGATTCCGGCCTTGCGGGTCCTGGCCCTGCTGATGTCGGCCGCACAGATCCTGACCCCGGGGAAAACCCTTTGCCCAGGCGGATACGCGTGTGGAAGCCTGCGCGAGCATGCCGAGCGTGTGTGCGCAGTCGTGAGCAGTGGAGAAGAGCGGGTCGTGGGTTACGTCGACATCAACCAGGTCACACACACTCTGCCCGACGGGAGGGTGTTGCTGGACGGGGTGTCGTTCCGGGTCGGGGACGGGTCCAAGACCGCTCTCATCGGTGCCAACGGCGCGGGCAAGAGCACGCTGATGCGCCTGATCCGAGGAGAGACCCCGCCGCAGTCGGGCGCGGTCACCGTGGAGGGCGAACTGGGCGTGATGCCCCAGTTCGTGGGGCACGTGCGCGACACCACCACGGTGCACGAGCTGCTGGTGTCGGTCTCACCGCGTGCGGTGCGTGAGGCCCACTCGGACCTGGAAGCCGCGGAGGAGGCCATGATGCTCTCCAACGGTGAGAAGACGCAGATGCGCTACGCGGAGGCGATCGCGCGCTACGGCGATGCCGGAGGCTACGAGGCCGAGGTCGTGTGGGACCAGTGCTGCACGGCCGCCTTGCGGGCGCCCTATGAGCGCTGCCGGTGGCGGGAGGTGCGCACGCTCTCCGGCGGTGAGCAGAAGCGCCTGGTCATCGAGACGCTGCTGCAGGGGTCGGCGCCGGTACTGCTGCTGGACGAGCCGGACAACTACCTGGACGTACCGGGCAAACGCTGGCTGGAGGATGCCCTGCGCGCCAGCCCGAAGACGGTCCTGTTCATCTCCCACGACCGCGAACTGCTCAGCCGGGTGCCGGACCGCATCGTCACCGTGGAGCTGGGCGCGGCAGGCAACAGCGTGTGGGTGCACGGGGGCGCCTTCGACACCTACCACGAGGCCCGCCGGGAACGGTTCGCCCGCCTGGACGAGCTGCGCAAGCGCTGGGACGAGGAGCACGCCAAGCTGAAAGCGCTCGTGGCCATGTACAAGCAGAAGGCGTCCTACAACTCGGACATGGCCACCCGCTACCAGTCCGCGCGGACGCGGCTGCGCCGGTTCGAGGATGCGGGGCCGCCCCAGCAGCAGCCCCGGGACCAGAACCTGCGGATGCGGCTGCGCGGCGGGCGCACCGGCAAGCGCGCCCTGGTGTGCCGCGACCTCGAGCTGACCGGGCTGATGCACCCCTTCGACCTGGAGGTCTGGTACGACGAGCGGGTCGCCGTGCTGGGCTCCAACGGTTCGGGCAAGTCGCACTTCCTGCGCTTGCTCGCCGCTGGCGGCGACGACCCCGAGTCCTCGCTGGTGCCCGAGGAGGAGCGTGCCGTGGTCGAGCCGGTGCCGCACACCGGCCGGGCCAAGTTGGGCGCCCGGGTCCTGCCGGGGTGGTTCGCGCAGACGCACGAGCACCCGGAGTTCATCGGGCGCACGCTGTTGGACATCCTGCACAACGGCCAGGGCACCCGGAAGGGTGTGCCCCGGGAGGAGGCGGGCCGGGCACTGGACCGCTACGAGCTCGCGCTCTCCGCGGAGCAGACCTTCGACACCCTCTCCGGGGGTCAGCAGGCCCGGTTCCAGGTGCTGCTGCTGGAGCTGTCCGGTGCCACGATGCTGCTGCTTGACGAGCCGACGGACAACCTGGACGTGGTGTCGGCCGAAGCCTTGGAGTCGGCATTGGGGTTCTACCAGGGCACGATCCTCGCGGTCACCCACGACCGCTGGTTCGCCCGCGGCTTCGACCGGTTCGTGGTGTTCGGCGCGGACGGGCGCGTAAGGGAGGCGGACGAGCCGGTGTGGGACGAGGGCCGGGTGGAGCGGACCCGGTAAGCCGCCCGGCCCGGACCGGCCCGGCACGGGGGCGGGGTCCGGTAGGCCGGGCCGAAAGGTGCCCGGTCAGGCCAGGGGAAGCTCGCCCTCGATGGTGCCCGAGCAGCCCTCGGTGCACTCGAGGGTGAAGGAGACGTGGCCGCCGGGCTCGCTCTCGGCGAAGTGGTAGAGCAGCAGCCCGGACTCCCCCGGCTCGTACTCCGCCTTGCCCATCCACGTGTCGGCCGCGCCCAGGGTCCGGCTGCCGTCCGGGGCCACGTAGTCCGCGTTGTCCAGCTCGAAGGCAGTGTCGTCGTCGGCTTCGACACCGAAGGTGACCACCAGGACGTCGGCGCTGGCGGACGTGTAGCTGGCCCCCATCGTGACGGTCGCGCCGTCCTCCGTGACCTCGCTGAACCCGGGATAGAGGTTGTCGCTGACGGCCCGGCCCTCGATCTCGAAGTCGGCCAGGAGCCCGTCCTGGTACTCGAAGTTCCCGTAGGTCGCGCAATCCTCCGGGTGGCACATCTCGAGTTCGTCGCCGACCAGCTCGACGTCCCAGGGGTCTTCGAAATCCCCGGCCTCCTCATACACCAGGGCGATGTCCGCCTGGTACCTGAGGTAGTCGTGGGCGGGCGAACCCGCCTGGGCGTAGTCGAACCCGTCCTCCAGCCCTTCGGAGGAGTTGGTCGCGAGGGCTTCCACGTAGGGCTGCGCCTCCTCGGCGCCCCCGTCCTCGGCGTCCTCCTGCTCCGCTTCGTCCTGCTCGGCGTCCTCCTGGTCGGAGTCCGCTCCCGTCTCGGAGTCCGCGGCCCCGGCGTCCGCGTCCGACGTTTCCCGTGCGTCGCGCACGAGTCCGCAGGACGTGAGGGCGAGGACTGCGGCGAGCGCCAGGGCGAACGCGCTCAGGAGCGGTCTGGAACGGGGCATGCCGAAGGGCCTTCTCTCTCTGGGCTGTGACGGGTCCCGGTGCCCGCCGAACACCGCGCGGGTCAGGGGAGGCGGGGGCCGGGACCGGGTCGGAGACCCCCCATTCATAGCAGAGGGGCCCGATACACCCGGCGCGGACGGGCGCGCTGACCGCGTCGGGACGTGTCCGGAACCGGACATGCCCCGGGAGGGCGTTCTTCGTCACGTCCGGGACCGGTCGCTGTGAGCCGCTCGGCCTCGGCCGACGGCTCTCCCGAGGTACCCGCGGGCGGCCTTCGCGGCACCCGGGGGCGGCACGGATCCCGTCTGCGGTCCGGGTGCGGGCCCGGTCTCGGGCCGGAGCGGCGGTGGAACCGTTCTCGGGGCCGGGCAGGCGCACACCCACGCATGGCTACGGACAGCAAGCACGCGCATCCGTTTTGCTCTGGTGTTTTCCTCCAAAGGAGTACCCCGAATTTGCATCAGACTTCGGACCATCCGATGATTTGTCCTCGTGGCGCCATCCGCTGAGGCACCACCCCGCAGAGCACCACCCACCCGGAAGGCCCCACCACGATGACGTTTCCCAAGGGCGGCACGGTCCCCGCTCCCGACGGCCGGGAACCCGCCGTCACCGAGCGCCCGGTGGACGAGAGGCCAGAGGACGAGCGGCCGCCCCTGCGGCTCATGGTCACCTACGGCTTCCAGCACATCCTCGCCCTGTACGCCGGGGTCGTCACCCCGCCGCTCATCATGGCGGCGGCCGTGGGCTTGGACCCCGTGGAGACCGGACTGATCATCAGCGCGGCACTCCTGGTGAGCGGCCTGATGACGCTGGTCCAGACGCTCGGTGTGTGGCGGTTCGGCATGCGGATGCCGCTGGTCATCGGAGCCTCCTTCATTCCCATCACCGCGATGACCGCGATCGGGGAGTCCAGCGGGTTGCCCGCGGTCTTCGGCGCCTCCATCGCCGCGGGCCTGTTCGGCATCCTCATCGCACCGGCCATGGCCAGCCTGATCCGCTTCTTCCCACCGGTCGTCACCGGCAGCGTCATCACCGTCGTCGGCCTCGCCCTCATCCCGGTCGCGGTCGGCTGGATCACCGAAGAGAGCGAGACCGGGATCCCCACCGACACGGGGCTGCTGCTGGGCGGGGCGACCCTGGCCATCATCCTGGTCCTGTCCAAGGTTCTGCGCGGGGCGTGGGGGCGGGCGTCCATCCTCCTCGGCCTGGTCCTGGGCACCCTGCTGGCCGCCGCCCTCGGCGAGGTCGACTTCGGCGCCGTGGGCGAGGGTGCGGCCGTCTCCCTGCCCAGCCCCTTCCACTTCGGCCCGCCGGAGTTCCAGGCCGCCGCGATCATCACCATGTGCATCATGATGGTCGTGATCCTCGCCGAAGGAATGGCGGACATCCTGGCCGTCGGCTCGGTCGTGGGCAGCAGGATCGACGGCAAGCGCCTGGCAGACGGGCTGCGTGCCGACGCCGCCACAGCGGTCGTCGGCCCCCTCCTCAACTCCTTCCCCGGCAGCACCTTCAGCCAGAACATCGGCCTCATCGCGCTGAACAAGGTGCGGAGCCGCTACGTGGTCGCCGCCGGCGCGGTCCTGCTGGTCGCGATGGGCCTGTTCCCGGTCCTGGGCCGGGTGGTGGCGATGATCCCCTCCCCCGTGCTGGGCGGGGCCGGCCTGGTGCTGTTCGGCTCGGTGGCCGCGGCGGGCATCCAGACCCTGGGCAAGGTGGACTACGAGAACAACCACAACCTGGTGATCGTGGCGGTAGCCCTCGGGTTCGGCATCCTGTCGATCGCCTCCCCGGACTTCTTCGAGGGCTTCCCGGAGTGGGCGGCGATGGTCCTGCACTCGGGCATCGTCACCGCCACCGTCTCCGCGCTGGTGCTCAACGTGTTCTTCAACGTCCTGGGCAGCCGATCGGCACCCGAAGGCGGGCAAAGCGCCGCAAGCCGGGGGTCCGCCGCGTAGTGACCGGTCACCCCGGGCGGCGGGCCAGGGCGGTCAGTCCACCGGGAAGTCCAGGTCGACGAAGGCGAAGCACTCGTCGAGGCAGCCGGTCACGGCCAGGTCCCCGCCGACCTCCGGTCCGGTGAAGAACAGGGCGGTCTGGACGGCGGTACCCGCATCCAGCCGGTACTCCCCCACAGCCTCCTCCGCCCGGTATTCGCGGCCGTCCGGGGCGGTGTAGGTGGCGCCGAAGAGGTCGAGGTCGACGTTGTCCACCGTGGTGAACTCGGCGGTGACGACCAGGACGTCGTCGGTGATGCTCTGGTAGGCGGTGAGCATGTGCACGTCCACACCCTCGGAACTGGCCGCTACCCCGTGGCCGGAGACCAGGCGCTTTCCGGGGTCCTGTCCGTTCACCAGGAAGCCGGTGATCAGGCCGTCCTCCACGGTGAAGCGGCTGAAGAAGGCGCACACCGGCGGACCGCCTGACCCCGGAAGGCAGAGCTCGAAGCCCTCTTCGGAGGGCGTCAGGTCGGACGGGGCATAGCTGTGTCCGGCCGACTCCCAGGCGCTGTACACCTGGACGTAGTGGCGCAGATAGGTGTGCGCGGTGGAGTCCTCGGCGGTGAGGGTCAGGCCCTCGCGCATCCGCTCGGGGTCGTCGCTCGCGGTGAGGGCGGTCATGTACTCGGCGGCCTCGTCCGGAACGTCTTCCTCTTCGGCCTCGCCGGTCCCCGTCTCCTCCGGTTCGCCCGGTGCCGGTGCGGGGTCCGGCCCACCCGTGGGGTCGGCGGCGGGATCTGTCGGCTCCGGGCTGCTGACGGGCTCCTCCGCCCCCGGGACTGGGGGCTCCTCCTCGGGATTCTCGCGTTCCTGGTCCTGCTGTTCCCCGCCGGTGGGGACGATCTCGCGAACATCCGCCTGGCCGCAGCCGACCGCCGCGGCCAGCAGGGCAACGGCGGCGATCACGGTCGGCTTCGACATTTCCAGGCGCTCCCTAGGAAGGCACTCGGACTGTCGATTTTAGGCTTGATAAGGGCGAATAATCCTCATTCCGCCATTTTTGGCTCTTTCCTGAAGCCCTCCTTGTTCCCCAGTGACCAGCACGCCGGAAAAAGCGCCGGGCCGCTCCGATACGAACGGCCCGGCGAGAACTTCCCAGCGTGAGAAACCGCGGTCCTACTGCTGAGGACGCAGGAGGACCGGAAGTTCCTTGATGCTGTTGACCACGATGGAGGGGTGGTTCTCGAGTTCCTCCTCGGGGGCGGCCAGCCGCAGGTCGGGGAAGCGCTCGAACAGCATCGGCAGGGCGATCTGACCCTCCATACGGGCCAGGTGGGAGCCCGGGCACACGTGCGGGCCGTAGCCGAAGGAGATGTGCCGGCCCTTCCGGCGGGTCAGGTCGAAGGTGTCCGGGTGCGGCTCCTCGCCGTGTTCGCCTCGGTCGCGGCTGATCGCGCCGTACGAGGTCATCAGCGCCTCGCCCTTCCTGATGGTCACCCCGCCGAGTTCGACGTCCTCGGTGGCGAAGCGGAAGACCATGTTGGAGGTGGGCGGGTCGAAGCGCAGGGTCTCCTCCACCACGGCGTCCCAGCCGACCTCGCCCTTCTTGACCAGGTCGAACTGCTCCGGGTGGGTCAGGAGCGCGCGCACCGCGTTGCACAGCAGGTTCACGGTGGTCTCGTGCCCGGCCGCCACGACCACCTGGAGGGTGCCCCGGATCTCGAGGTCGGTGAGGGCGTCGCCGTTCTCACCGGCGTTGATCAGCTCGGTGGTCAGGTCCTCCCCCGGATGGGCGCGCTTGTCCGCGATCATGTCCTCGTAGTAGCGCTCCAGGGTCGCGTACGTCTCCATGAACTCCTGCGGAGTGGTGACCGCGCTGAAGAACTTGACGTACATGTCCCGCAGGTAGCCGTGCTCGGCCTGGTCCACCCCGTAGAGGTCGCCGATCACGCTCATCGGGAGTTTGAAGGCGAACTCCCCCTTCAGGTCCAGCGGCCGGTGGGACTCGGGCTCCAGGGCGTCGAGCAGGTTTTCGGTCAGCTCGTGGATCCTCGGCCGGAGTCGTTCGATGCTGCGCGCGGAGAAGGCCTTGGCGGTGAGCAGGCGCAGGCGCTTGTGTTCGGCGCCGTCGGTGCCGAGGAGGTTGGTCGGGGTCGGCGGGATCGTGCTCATCAGCGGCCAGGCCTCAGGGATACGGCCCTGCTGGTAGTCGTCCCAGTAGGCGGGGTCCTTGACCAGGCGCGTGTCGGTGAGGGCAGCGCGGGCGGCCTCGTGGTGGGTGACCGCCCAGGCGGTCACGCCCTCGGGCAGGTTGACCCGGGTGACGGGTCCAGCGGCGTGGAGGACCTCCCGCTCGGCGCGCAGATTCTTGACGTAGGGGTCGAGGGTGACGGCTTCACCGGAACCGTGTTGGACGGGGCAGGGCATCAGGGTTTCTTTCAGAATGTCGGTTTTGACGGATAGCGGGCCTCGCCCTCGTCGAGGGGCGGGGCTCGGCCACCGGATTGCTTACAGACGAAGGACGACCGGGAGTTCCTTCAGGCTGTTGACCAGCAGCGAGGGGTTGAGCTCCAGGTCCTCGTCGGCGACCGCCAGGGTCATGTCCGGGAAGCGCTCGAAGAGCATCGGCAGGATGACGCCCGCCTCCAGACGGGACAGGGGCGCGCCCGGGCACACGTGCGGACCGTACCCGAAGGCGATGTGGCGGCCCTTGGCCCGGGTCGGGTCGAAGACGTGCACGTCCTCGCCGTACTCCTCCCGGTCGACGGTCACCGCGCCGTAGTGGGTCATGAGGGCCTCGCCCTTGCGGATGGTCACCCCGCCGATCTCGATGTCCTCGGTGGCGAAGCGGAACAGCATCGAGATATTGGGCGTGTCGTAGCGCAGGGTCTCCTCCACCACCGCGTCCCAGCCGATCTCGCCCTTCTTGGCCAGTTCGAGCTGCTCGGGGTGGTTCAGCAGGGCGCGCACCGCGCAGTTGAGGAGGTTCACGGTGGTCTCGTGTCCGGCCACCATGACGTTCAGGAGGAGCCGCTCGACCTCGATGTCGGAGAGACGGTCTCCGTCCGGCCCCTCACCGAACAGGTCGGTGGTCATGTCCTCGCCCGGGTCGGCCTTCTTGGCGGCGACCACGTCCGCGAAGAAGTCCTGGAGGGCCCCGTAGGTCTCCTGGAACTGCTGCGGGGTGCTTGTGGAGTCGAAGAGCGCGTTGCACAGCTCGCCGAGGTACGGGTAGTGGCGGGGGTCGACCCCGTAGAGCTCACCGACGACCCCGACCGGGATGGGGAAGGTGAACTCGGACTTCAGGTCCAGGGTCTGGTCGGCCTTGGGTTCCAAGCGGTCGAGCGTGTCGGCGGTGATCTGCTCGATCCGCGGGCGCAGCCGCTCCACCCGGCGGGCCGAGAACGGCTTGGCGATGTGGTTGCGCAGCCTCCTGTGCGGTGCGCCGTCCAGGCCGAGCATTTCGTTGTCACCCATGGGGACGGTCAGCAGCAGTGGCCACCCTTCCGGGATCAGGCCGGCCCGGAGGTCGGCCCAGTGCTCGGCGTTCTTGACCAGGCGGGAGTCGTTGAGGGTGGCCCGGGTGACGTCGTGGTGCGTCGTGGCCCAAGCCTGCACGCCGCCGGGAAGCTGGACCCGGGCGACCGGCCCGGCCTGGTAGAGGCGCTCACGCTCGGCGGGCATGCTGTCGATCACGGGATGGATGACCGTGATGTCGTCGGAGCTTTCGGCCTGGGAGACGGGACAGGGCATCAGTGCACTCCTTGGGGTAGGGCGGAGGTGAAGGTGACCGGGAGGGAGGCGACGCCCCGAACCCACGGGGAGGGGCGCCAACGCAGATCCTCTGCCGGGATGGACAGGTCGATGTCCGGGAGCCGGTCCAACAGGACCTCGATCCCCGTGGTGGCGATGGCCTCCCCGATGTCCTGGGCCGGGTGGGGACACCGGTGCTCGCCGTGGGAGAAGGACAGGTGGGCCTTGTTGCCGCGTTCCCCGGAGGTCCTCCGGTCCGGCTTCACCCGCGGGTCGCGGTTGCCGGCGGCCAGGCTGAGGAGTACCAGATCGCCCCGGCGAATGAGCTGACCGCCCAGTTCCACGTCGTGTACGGCGTACCGGCCCGCGTGGATCTGGCACGGGCTGTCCTCCCAGAGCACCTGGGACAAGGCCTCGCCCGCGCTGCTCCGGGCTCCGGCCATGGAGGCGGAGAAGCGGTTGTCGGTGAGCATTAGCCGCAGCGCGTTGCCGATCCAGTCGGCGGTGGTCTGATGGCCGGCGGCGATGATGGCCAACAGGTCGACGACGAGCTCCTCGTCGCTGTATCGGGCCGGGTGCGCGATCATGCGGGACACCACGTCGCCCCCGGGCCTGGCCCGGCGTTCCAGCACCAACCGCTGGAGTGCCGCGCTGAGCTCCATGTAGGCCTGCTGGGAGTCGGGGCCGGCGTCGAGCATGGTGGTGCTCATGGCGCTGAGCGCGTCCCCCTGGTCATCGTCCAGGCCGTACGTCCAACACAGGACCAGGGCCGGAAGCCGGTGGGCGTACATCGACCTCAGGTCCGCCACGCTCGAGGCACAGAAGGAGTCGATGAGCCGGTCCGCGATCCGTGTGGTCACCTGACGCAGCTCGTAGGGTTCCACTCCGTTGAGGGCGTCGTCGATCACCCGGGCGTGCCGGCGGTGCTCCTCCCCCTCCGTGTGCTGAATGTTCGGCACCGGGAACACCAGAGGCATGAGCGGCCAGTCCTGGGGCACCCCCTCCCAGCCGTTCCACCTGCGGGAGTCACTACCGAAGGCCTTCGGGGTGCTCAGCACGTGGTGAAGCTCCCGGTAGCCCAACACCAGCCAGGCGGGGACGCCGCCGTCCAGGTGTACGCGCACGACCGGGCCGTGGGACGAGCGCATGTTCTCGAAGCGTCCAGCGGGATCGGACTGGAAGTCCGGGCCGTACAACCGGACCGGGCAGCCGCTCATCAGGATGTTCCTTCCTTGTGGCCGCCAGGAGGTCGGCCGGGACGGCGGATACCTACGGGCGCAGGAGGATCGGGAACTCCTTGAGGCTGTTGACGATGAGCGCCGCCTCGTTCTCCAGTTCCTCGTCCGCGACGGCCAGCGCCAGGTCCGGGAAGCGCGCGAACAGCTTCGGCAGGATGATGCTCGCCTCCAGCCGCGCCAGCGGGGCGCCCGGGCACATGTGCGGCCCGAACCCGAAGGTGATGTGGCGGCCCTTGGTCCGGGTCGGATCGAACACGTGCACGTCCTCGCCGTACTCCTCCCGGTCCTTGGTGATGGCGCCGTAGTGCGTGACCAGTGCGTCGCCCTTCTTGACGGTCACGTTCCCCATGGGCACGTCCTCGGTGGCGAACCGGAACAGGAGCGCGTTGTTGGGCGGGTTGTAGCGCAGGGTCTCCTCGACCACCTGGTCCCAGGTGATCTCCCCCCTGCCCAGCCGATCGCGCCACTCCGGGTGGTTGACCAGGGCACGGACGACGTTGTTGATGAGGTTGACCGTGGTCTCGTGCCCGGCGGCCACCACCATCAGCAGCGTCACGATGACCTCCGCCTCGGTGAGCGGGTCCTCGCCCTCCTCGGTGGAGTTGATCAGGTCGGTGGTGAAGTCGTCGTGCCCGTCCGGGTCGGCGCGCTTACGGGCGACCAGTTCGGTGAAGTACTCGTGGATCCGGGCGTAGAGCTTCAGGTGCTCACCCGGGTCGGTGTCGACGAAGAAGAGCGGGGCGTACAGTTCACCGAGCTTGTCGTACTCCTCCCTCGCCACGCCGTAGAGCTCACCGATGACGGTGATCGGTACCCGGAAGGAGAACTCCTTCTTCAGGTCCAGCGCCTCGTGGGCTCGGGGTTCCAGGGCATCCAGGTACTCGTCGGTGATCCGCTCGATCGTCGGGCGCAGCCGCTCCACCCGCCGGGCCGAGAAGGGGTGCGCGGTCAGTCGGCGCATCCGCCGGTGCGGGGCGCCGTCCAGGCCGAGCATGTTGATGCCGTCGAAGGTCAGCACCCCCATGTACGGCCAGTCCTTGGAGACCTTCCCGTTCGTGAAATCGGCCCACTGGTAGGGGTCCTTGACGAACCGCGGGTCCTTGAGGGCGGCCTTCGCGGCGGCGTGGTGAGTGGTGGCCCAGGCCCGTACTCCGCCGGGGAGCTCCACCGGGGTGACCGGGCCGTGCTGGTAGAGCTCCTCCCGGTGGGCCTGGAGGTCCTCCGGGAACGGGTTGAGGAAGGGGACCTCGGCGTCGTCGATTCCGGTCACGGGGCAGGTCATCAGAAACCTCCAAGAGGGGATACGGGGGTGAAGGTGACGGGCAGGGAGACGACTCCCCGAGCCCAAGGGGACGGGCGCCAGCGCAGGTCTTCGGGGGGAACGGCCAGTTCGATGTCGGGCAGCCGGTCGAGCAGTACCTCGACACCGGTGGTCGCGATGAGTTCGGCGATGCCCTGGGCCGCGTGGGGGCAGGCGTGCTTGCCGTGGGAGAAGGACAGGTGCCCGTGGTTGGCGCCCATCCGGTCGTCCCCGGTGCCACGCACCTTGGGGTCCCGGTTGGCGGCGCCGTAGCCGAGCATGACCAGGTCGCCCTTGCGGACGAACCGTCCGGCCAGCTCCAGGTCCACAGCGGCGAACCGGCCCGCGTGGATCTGGGAGGGCGAATCCTCCCACAGCACTTCGGCGAGGGCGTCGCGCACACTGCTGCGCGCACCCGAGAAGGAGGCCGAGAAGCGTGCGTCAGTCAGCATCAGCCGCAGCGCGTTGCCGATCCACTCTGTGGTGGGCTGGTCACCACCGCCGAGGATCCCGATGAGTTCGGCGGTGAGCTGGTCGTCGGTGTAGCCGATCGGGTCGGCGACCAGGCGTGAGATCATGTCGGCGCGGGGCCGGGAACGGCGTTCGGAGATCGCGGTGCCGAAGCGGCCGCCCAGTTCGGTATAGGCCTCGAAGACCTCCGCCCCCGACGAGTCGAAGAGCACGCTCATCGCCTTGGCGAGTACGTCGATCTCCTCGTCGTCGAAGCCGTACATCCAGCCCAGGACCAGGCTCGGCAACCACCCGGCGTACTGGGCGCGCAGTTCGGCCCGGCTGTCACCGCAGAACCCGTCGACGAGGCGGTCCGCGAACCGGGTGATCACACCCCTGAGCTCGTGCGGGTCGATGGACTCGAGTGTGCCGCCGACCGCCTGGGACCGCCGCCGGTGGTCCTCCCCCTCGGCGAAGAGCAGGTTGGGTATCGGGGCCAGGACCGTCTGTAGCGGCGACTCGGGAGAGAGGCGGTCCCACCCGTTCCAACGCGTGGAACTGCGCGCGAACAGCGCCGGGCTGCTGAGGACGTAGTGCAGCTCCCGGTAGCCGATCACCAGCCAGGCAGTGATGTCCTCCTCCAGCAGTACCGGCACGACGGGGCCGTGTTCACGGTGCATCCACCTGTGGAACTCGGCCAGGTCCGCGGCGAGATGGACGTCCGACAGCCGGACGGGGCGGGCATTGTTCACAGTCATCCTCGGGAGGGCGAAGGGGGCGGGTCCAGGGTGCGCGTCACTGGGCTCGCCCGGCTGCCAGGGAACGCACGTGGTGGACGAGCGCGATGAGGACCTGCTTGGCGGAGTCGCGTTCGCGGGCGTCGCAGCGGATCAGCGGGATGCCCGGGTCCAGGTCCAGGGCGGCGCGCACCTCGTCCAGCGAGTGCGCGGCGTCACCGAAGTCGTTGTGCGCGACCACGAAGGGGGTGCCCTGGGCCTCCAGGCGGTCGATGGCGTAGAAGGAGTCGTTCAGGCGGCGGGTGTCGACGAGAACGACAGCGCCAAGGGAGCCGGTGAACAACCGGTCCCACAGGAACCAGAAGCGTTCTTGTCCGGGCGCACCGAAGAGGTAGAGGACGGAGGTCTCGTCCAAGGTGATCCGGCCGAAGTCGAAGGCCACCGTGGTGGTGCGTTTGCCCTCCACGCCCTGGAGGTCGTCGACACCCGCTCCGGCCCGGGACATGGTCTCCTCGGTGTTGAGCGGTCGGATCTCGCTGACCGAGCGGACCATGGTGGTCTTACCGACCCCGAACCCGCCGACGACGGCGATCTTCAGGGCCTGTTCGGTACTGGCGGCCAGCGGGGTGGCCGGAGCATGGGCGTGAGCGGGTTCAGAGGTTGTGGAGTGCAACGAGCACCTTCTCCAACACGTCCGGTGAGGCGAGCGGGCGCGCCGGGGAGGGCGCGGGGGCCGGGTGGCGCGCGGTCACCCGGCCGGTGTCGATGAGGTCGGTGAGCAGGATGCGCACGACCGTCACCGGCAGACGGAGGTGGGCGGCGATCTCCACTACGGCCATGGGTCTGGCGCACAGGCGCAGGATGTCGGCGTGCTCGGACTGCATCCCGGCGGCGGGGGCGCACTCCGCGACGATGAGGGTCACCGCGTCCAAGGAGTCATCCGCACCGCGGCTCCGCCCCGACGTGATGACGTAGAGCCGGTCCGGGCTCTCCTGACGGTGTTCGGAACTCATGCCGTCTGGGCCCCGGCCCGGGACGGGGTGGCCAGGTGCTCGCCCATCTGCTCGACCAGTTCGTTCATGTTGTGGCCGACCAGCCCCGGCTCCGCCTCGCTGTCGGTGATCACGGCGAGATGGGTCCCGTGGCCGGCCTCGACGATGAAGAGGAGGCCTCCATAGAACTCGGCCATCGCCTGGCGGACGCCTCCCCCGCCGTCACCGAACTCCGCCGAGGCGCTGTGCGCGAGGCTCTGCACCCCGGCCGCGATGGCGGCCAGGTGGTCGGCGCTGTCGGTTTCGAGCCCCGAGCTGTGGCAGAGCTTGAGCCCGTCCCGGGAGAGCACGAGAGCGTGCCGAGTACCCGGTGTGCGCTCCAGGAGGCCTTCGAGCAGCCAGGTGAGCGTCTTGAGGTCCATCAGTCGTCCTTCGGTGAGTCGGTCTGGCCCTGTCCGCGCACCGCCGTGCGAAACGCGCCGAAACCCTGCGCCGAGGTGGGGGGACCGGTGTCCTCGGGGGTGGGGTGTCTGCGCTCCGCGGCCGCGAGAGTCTGCCCGCGGCGCCGCATGGGGAGACCGTTCTCCGACCGCTCCGCCCTGGGGGCGGGGCGGTGTGCAGGGCTGCCGCCTCGCGGGCCGTGTTCTCCGGGACCGGGCGGTCCTGGAGCGGGCGGTCCTGGAGCGGGCGTTCCGAGGCCGTTTGCTCGCGGAGCTGGTGCTCGGGTGTTGACTTCTCAGGAGCCGTGGTCGGCTGGGGCGCGGTGGGTGCGGGCAGCGGTTTGATGATGCGCTGGGGCAGGAGCAGGACCACAGCCGTGCCGCCCCTGGAGGAGGAGCGGAAGGAGATGTCGAGACCGTAGCGGTGGGCGATCCGGCCGACGACCGACAGGCCCAGCCGCGTACCGGAGATGGTCGTGATGTCGAGCCCGCTCTCTACGGCGCGGCGGGCCCGGCGCAGCGCCTCCTCGCCCATGACGAGGCCGCCGTCCTCGACCATGACGGCGATCCCCGCCTGGACCTCCTCCACGTGGACGTGCACTTCGGCGGTGGGCGGGGAGAACTTGGCCGCGTTGTCGAGGATCTCGGCCAGCGCGTGGATGACGCCCTCGGCCGCGAACCCGGCGATCGCCATGCTGGACACGCTGTGGGTGCGCACCCGCTGGTAGGCACCGATCCGGCCCATCGCGCCGCGCAGGACGCTCTCCATGGAGATGGCCCGGCCCCAGCGGCGACCCGAGCGGGCACCCGTGAGTACGGCGATGCTGTCCGCGACGCGCCCCGTCTGGGCGGTGATGTGGTCCAGCTGCATGAGGTCGCCCAAAACGTCGGCCCCGGCGCTGCCGTCTCCATGGCGCTCCTGCATCTGGCGCAGGTCGGCGAGCATGGTGGTGGTCAGTGCCTGGACCCGGCCCGCGGCGGTGGCGCAGGCGGCCATGGCGGCGGACCGGCGGCGCTCGGCGGCGGAGATCTCCTCGGCGACCACCCGCAGGACCGCGGTGTTGGCCGGGTCCGACACGGCGGGCATCCGGTGCAGGGCGGTGCCGGCGGAGTCGCCGGCGCGCAGCTGTTCGACCAGGCGGGGCAGGTGATCCCGGGCCAGGGCCGCGGTGTCCGCGCGGTCCCCCTCGACCTGGGCCCGGAGTTCGGCGATGCGTCGGTCACGCTGTCCGAGGAGCAGGACCAACACCAGGATCAGGACCAGGGCGACGCCCCCGGTGGCGAGAACGGGCACAAGCCCCTCGGGGGAGGCGGCCCACAGAGCCCAGACCCAGGCCGGCAGGGCAGGGACCAGGAGGAGCAGCCATCGCGGAGCGCCGGGAAGCAGCGCTCCGCGCGGGCGGGGGGATTCAACTGTCATGGTGCTCCATGTCGGGCCACGTCGATACTTCTTGTGCACGCCAAAGGGCACGCCGAACGGGCACCGGCTATCCACGTGCGAAGATGCGACAAATAGAACGGACAAATATCCTCATCCATCCTTTTTCGTCACACAGCGAGTCAACATACCACCTAGTACGCCCTTAGCCCATGGCTGGATAATGACAATTTATTGCCGCCCTGGAGAACGGCAGGCCCTGCGGGGGCTCACATCCAGGACGCTAGGGCACGACCGTGCGGCCGGACACAATGCCCGCCGCGGACACAGCACAAATCTCCGATCACATATCTTGAACTGCGCTAATACACGCACAATGCAAGATCCGGAAATCGACCGCCAGGCGAGCACGGACGACCACAGAACGAGGACACACGCCCATCCGGCCGCGAGCCGACAGCGGCCAACCCCCTAGGGTGGTACAGGTCACAAACGCCGGAGGGCTCGGTGACGCAGGCACTCGTGGCGCACACGGGCGTCCCGCGCCCGCCGGGGTGGTTCGACCTCAGGTCAGCGGGGAATCTTGGCGTGGACTGATGCGTTACACCCCGCGAGACCGCACAAGCGCCTGGAGGCACCCACACGATGGCCGAGCGAGCACTTCGCGGCACACGGCTCGGGGCGACGAGCTACGAGAACGACCGCAACACCGACCTGGCTCCCCGGCAGGAGGTTACGTACGACTGCACACGGGGGCACCGCTTCTCGGTCACCTTCGCGACCGAAGCCGAGATCCCCGCTGACTGGGAATGCCGTTACTGCGGGGACCGCGCGCTCCGCAGGGACGGCAGCGGCGAGGAGCCCAAGAACGCCAAGCCCGTCCGTACCCACTGGGACATGCTGCTCGAACGACGCAGCATGGAGGACCTGGAAGAGGTTCTCGCGGAACGGCTGGAACTGCTCCGCGCCCGTCGCCGCGAGGAAGCGGCGAAGGTCGAGGAGATCGCCAAGCAGCGGCAGAGCGCCTGACCTAGCACGGCGTACGACAGCACGGGGGCGGTGGACCTGGTCCACCGCCCCCGTCGTCATGCTCCCGGTCCGGCCTGTGCAGTCCGGTCCAGCCGGTCCGGCCGACTCCCGGTGCGATTCCGGATTCAGCCCTCGCTATCGAAGGGGTCCTGGGTCCTGCCCACCAGGTCCTTGACCGACTCGAGCACCCGGGTGGGCCGGTAGGGGAACTCCTCCGCGGTCTCGCGGCCGGAGATCCCGGAGAGCACCAGCACCGTCTGCAGCCCGGCCTCCAGGCCGCTGAGCACGTCGGTGTCCATCCGGTCGCCGACCATCAGGGTGTTCTCCGAGTGCGCCCCGATCCGGCGCAGCGCCGAGCGCATCATGAGCGGGTTGGGCTTGCCCACGAAGTAGGGCCGACGGCCGGTGGCCTTCTCGATCAGCGCGGCGACGGCACCGGTGGCGGGCAGGGGCCCCTCGGCGCTGGGCCCGGTCTCGTCGGGGTTGGTCGCGATGAAGCGGGCCCCGTTGCGGACGAGCCGGATCGCGCGCGTGATGGCCTCGAAGCTGTAGGTCCGGGTCTCACCGAGCACCACGTAGTCCGGGTCGCGCTCGGTCATCACGTAGCCCACGTTGTGCAGGGCGGTGGTCAGACCGGACTCACCGACCACGTAGGCGGAACCGCCCGGGCGCTGGGTCTGGAGGAACTGGGCGGTGGCCAGCGCCGAGGTCCAGATCGACTCCTCGGGGATGTCCAACCCCGTGTTGAGCAAGCGGGCACGCAGGTCGCGCGGGGTGTAGATGGAGTTGTTCGTCAACACCATGAACGGGGTCCCCTGCTCGCGCATCTCCGCGATCAGCGCGTCGGCTCCGGGGATCAGGTGCTCCTCGCGTACGAGCACGCCGTCCATGTCGAATAGGTAGTTCCACTCATTGCTCACGTGCCCCATTGTGCAGGTATCCGCGGCGCAAGCGCCATTCCTACCCTCCGGTAGTGGCCTGTCCCGGGCTTGACCCTGCTCACACCGGCCCGGTGGGACCGTCATCCGAAGCACCCTGGGCACGCCCGCGCCCCTCACCCTCTTGGACGGATTTCGGCCAGAAGATGTCGCGCACGCTCCGGTACGTGTCGGGAACGACGATCACCGCCCCGCCCAGGAGGATGTACACCATGCAGACCAGGAGCGCCCAGAGCACCCAGTCCGTGTACGGACCCTCCACCTCGAAGACGACTTCCAGGAGGTAGGGGAAAGGGAGCAGCACGAAGAGCACGGTGACTGCGATTTTTGCCCCGAGTTCCCGCCCGGCAGCAGCCGCCACCACCAGCGCGGTTCGCCCGCACGCGGGCCCTTGCCGCTCATACCGGCGGCCAGGGCACCGAAGGCCAGTCCGGCGCCGGGTAGGGGTGGATGCCGTGTTGGATGAGCAGCTCCACCCGGGCCCGCACCGCGTAGACCTCGGGTTCGGTCAGGTGGCCGGCCAGCTCGACCGACAGCGGATCGTCGGGTCGGCGGAGCCGCTCGCGCACCGCGGACAGGGCGGTCAGTGCCTCCTCCGTGAGGGGCTGGCCCTGCCACTGCCACAGGACCGTGCGCAGCTTGTAGTCCTCGGCGAAGGAGACACCGTGGTCGCAGCCGTACAGGTGCCCGTCGGGCGTGGGCAGCAGGTGGCCGATCTTGCGGTCGGAGTTGTTGATGACCGCGTCCAGGACGGCCATGCGGCGCAGCCCTTGGTGCTCGGTCTCCCGGGAGAGCGCGATCAGGTCCACGGTGGTGTCGCCGTGCACCCAGAGCTGCGCCATGCCTTCGCCGTAGGGTCCGTCGCGGTGGACGGTGGGCGGCACCACCGCCCAGCCCAGCGCTTCGGAAACGGCGTGAGCGGACACCTCGCGCCCGGCCAGGGTTCCGTCGGGGAAGTCCCAGAGCGGCCGCTCCCCCGCCACCGGCTTGTAGACGCACACGGCCGACTGGGCGCCGTCCGAGACGGTGCAGTACAGGGTGGCGTTGGAGGCCTCGGTCAACCGCCCCTCGACCGTGATGTCGCCCCGGCGCAGCAGTTCGAGGCCCTCAGCGGGGGTGAGTCCGCTGAAGGCCCCCGCGGTGTCCGTCACCGGTGTGTCCTCGGCGGTCGGGGCGGGCCGGGGACCGGTGGCTTCGTCTTCCACTGGCGGATCAGACCAAGCGGTCCGGCCGATAGCCGTTCTGGCGGGCGCAGATGTGGCCGTTGGGGTCGAGCGGGCGGCCGCACAGCGGGCAGTCGGGGCGCCCCGCGGACACGACCTTCAGGGCACGCCCCGCGAAAGCGCGCGCCTCGCCTGGGGTGAGGTAGACGCGCAGGACGTCGCGGTGGGCGGGGGCCTCCTCCGCGAAGACCTCCAGCTCCTCGTCCTCGTCGTCCTCGACCATGTCCTCGGTGGCGCTCTCGTCGACCTCCTGGGCTTCGATGATCACCCGGGCGGCCTCGGCGTCCCAAGCCAAGGCGAGCGTGCCGACCCGGAAGTCCTGTTCGATGGGCTGTTCCAAGGGGCCGTCGTCCTCGGGCGGGGCGTCGTCGTCCGGCGGAGTCCCGAAGCGTCGATGCACCTCCTCCAACAGTTCCTCGACACGGCTGGCCAGGGCTTCCACCTGGGCCTTCTCCAGCACCACGCTGGTGATGCGGCCTTCACCGACGGCCTGGAGGAAAAAGGTGCGGTCCCCAGGCTGGCCCACGGTTCCGGCGACGAACCGTTCCGGCGGATTGAACTGATGAACGGGCATGCCTAGAACCTTACGGGATGCCGCTAACGGGGTGCGATTCGCTCACGCCACGGGACCAACCAGGACGGACTACCCGGTTTGGTGCGATTCGCCAGCTCCGCCTCCGACAGCGGCGTCGCCCTTGGTCTCGGCCGCCGTGGGGAGCGCCCCCGCCAGGGGTTCCCCGGTGTCGTTGAGCTTGTTCAGGAAGGGCCGGGTCCGCGTGTAGGTGATGGAGGTGACCGAACAGGGGTCCACGCGCAGGCGCTGGAAGAGGTCGAGGTGGATACCGAGGGCGTCGGCGACGACCGCCTTGATCACGTCGCCGTGACCGCACACCACGTACACCGGCGGGGGGTCGCCGACCTCGGCCTGTTGGAGCAAAAGCCCGTTCCAGTCCCGCACCGCCTCCACGGCGCGGGCCGAGGCCGCGGCCAGGGACTCCCCGCCAGGGAAGCGGGCGGCACTGGGGTGGTCCTGGACGACCCGCCACAGGGGTTCGTCCGCCAGCTCGGTGAGGGGGCGACCGGTCCAGCTCCCGTAGTCGCACTCGACGAAGCGGTCGTCGGTGGTGATCGGCGTGCCGAGCCGTTCGGAGAGCGCCTCGGCGGTCTCCTGGCAGCGTTCGAGGGGGCTGGACACGAGCGCGGCCGGGGTCAGTCCGTCGATCCTGCCGGCCAGGTGCGCGGCCTGGCCCCGGCCGGTGTCGTTGAGGTGCACACCCGGGGCGCGCCCGGCCAGCACCGGACCGGTGGCGTCGGTCATGCCGTGCCGCACGAGCAGGAGGGTGACCGCCTCAGGCGCGGTCGGGGAATCCTTGGGGTCAGCCGGTGTCGCCATGGGACCACCCTAGATCGTGTTCAGCGGGTCAGTCCGCACCCCCGGCGACCCCCGCGCCGCCCTCCGGAGCGAGTACTCCGGTGGAGACCAGGACGAGGATGAGCACGCCCAGGGCCACGCGGTAGTAGACGAACGGCATGAAGCTGTGGGTGGTGATGAACCGCATGAGCCAGGCGATGACCACATAGCCGATCACGAAGGCCACCAGGGTTCCGACGACGGTGGCGCCCCAGCCGGCGTACTCGTTGCCGCCGATGTCGAGCATCTTGTACAGACCCGAGGCGAACACCGCGGGCATGGCCAGCAGGAACGCGAACTCGGCGGCTGCCGGACGGGTGAAGCCGAGCATGCGGCCGCCGGTGATGGTGGCGCCCGAGCGGGACACCCCGGGAATCAGGGCCAGGGTCTGGAAGAGGCCGAAGGTCAGGCCGCGGCCGAGGGTGAGGTCCTCGATCTCCTTCTGGCGGCGGGCGAAGTGGTCGACGGCGCCGAGGATGAGGCCGAACACGATGAGGCTCAGCGCGATGAGGCGCAGGTCGCGGAAAGCGCCCTCGATGTGGTCCTCGAGGGTCAGCCCCAGAACACCGATGGGGATGGTCGCGAGGATGATGTACCAGCCCAGGCGGGCGTTGATGTCACCGCGCAGATCCCGGTCGAAGAGGGATCTGCACCACACGGAGACGATGGCCCACACCCGCCTGCGGAAGTAGACCACCACAGCGAGTTCGGTACCGATCTGGCTGACGGCGGTGAAGGCGGCGCCGGGGTCGGGCCATTGGAAGAAGGCCGCGAAGACACGCAGGTGGGCACTGGAGGACACCGGAAGGAACTCGGTGAGGCCTTGGATGAGGCCGAGAACGACCGCCTCGAAGATGGACACGCGGTACGGACTTTCATGACGGGTCCGGCCCTCGGGGCACGGAGAATCAGAGGGTGGCATCCCGACCCGGCTCCGCCGCGAGAAGGCGGGTTTCGGCCCCGGTCCGGACTGCGCCGACAGTACGCAGGAAAGGTGTACCCAGGGCTTACTCCGGGTGAACAGGGTACTCTCCGCCGCATGGAACAGCGACAGGTGGGCAGATCAGGGCTCTGGGTGTCTCGTACCGCTCTTGGGACGATGACCTGGGGAAAGGACACCTCCGAAGAGGAGGCCGGGCAGCAGCTCACCGCGTTCGTCGACGCGGGCGGCACACTCGTGGACACAGCGGACATCTACACGGGCGGGCAGAGCGAGCGGATCATCGGCCGCCTGCTGCGCGGGACGGTCCGGCGCGAGGACGTGGTGGTGGCCACGAAGAGCGGTCACACCCCCGAGGGATACCGCCCGGTGGACGGTTCCCGGCGCCACCTCCTGGCGTCCCTGGACGCGTCGTTGCGGCGTCTGCAGACGGACTACGTGGACCTGTGGCAGCTGCACGTCCACGACCCGCACACGCCGCCGGAGGAGACGCTGGCGGCGCTGGAGGCGGCGGTGGTCTCGGGCAAGGCCCGGTATGTGGGGGCGGGGAACCTGGAGGCCTGGCAGTTCGCCACGTTGGCGACCTGGCAGCGGGCCCAACCCGGGCGGGTGCCCCTCGTGAGCGTGGGCAGCGAGTACTCGCTGCTCAACCGGGGCGCCGACCACGCGCTGCGCCCGGCCGCGGCGGCCGGCGACGCCCACGTGATCGCGTGGTCACCGCTGGGGCGGGGCGTGCTGAGCGCCAAGTACCGCAACGGCGTCCCGCCGGACTCCCGGGCCGCCTTCCCGCACATGGCGCCCTACGTGGAGCCGTACCTGGACGAGCGCAGCCGCCGGGTGGTGGAGTCGGTGTGCACCGCGGCCGAGGGACTGGGCGTCCCGCCCATGGCCGTGGCGCTGAGCTGGGCCCGTGACCAGGAGGGTGTGGCGGCGGCGGTGACGGGGCCCCGCACGCTCTCCCAGCTGGAGGAGATTCTCTCCGTCGAGAGCGTGGAGCTTCCGCCCAAGATCAGGGAGGCCCTGGACGACGCCACGGCGGGCCCGGAACGCTGAGGTACCCGGAAGCAGGGGCACCGGGGCGCCGGGCCCGCAAGGTCAGGGGCGCCGGGGCCAGAACACCGGGTCACTGGGTCCCGGAAGGCGGGGGTCAGTCAACCGCGGGGGCGATCGGGAAGTTCTGGTCGAAGACGTGGTCCGGGTCGTACTTGGCCTTGAGTTCGCGAAGACGGCCCAGCGTCGGCTCGGGGAACGCCTGCACCAGGACCTCCGGCCCGGAGCGCGTATCGAAGCTCAGGTACAGGCCCTCCATCGTCTCGCCCAGCTCCGTCCAGCGGCGGTCCAGGCGGTCGGCCCGGCGCCCCATGGCAGCCAGGGAGAAGTTGGCCGACCGGTGGGCGTACGCGGTGGCGTCGGCGGCGACGTCGTTGACCGCACCGCCGACCTGGCGCAGCTGCATGAAGTAGGCGTCCTCCGCCCTGAGCGTGGCCGCCATGGCCTCCGCCGCCTCGGGCGTGATGTGGCGGAGCAGGGCCGAGCGGGTGATCGGGGTCCCGTTCCCGCCGTGCGGGCCCTCGTGGTCGACCAGGACGGCGGGGTAGGGGGCGACCTGGGCGCGCTGGTCCAGGACGGGGCCCGCTTGGAGGAAGGGCTCCAGGCCCCGGACGGCGGCGTCGGTGTCGTCTCCCGCGTACACCACCATTCCACGGGCCATGGGGCCCTGGCCGCCGCGGCCCGGCCCCATGACCAGGAACGCGGTGACCTCGCGGGGCGCCGCCTCGGCGATCGCTCCCCAGGACCGGAGGAACGCCTCGGTATCGGTGGCGTCGTAGACGAACTGGCCCAGGACGACGTCGCCCACGTGGTCGGCCACGGCCTCCACCGAGGTGACCACCCCGAAGTTGGCGCCCGCGCCGCGCACGGCCCAGAAGAGGTCCGGGTCGTTGTCGGCGTTCGCTCGCAGGAAGGCGCCGTCGGCGGTGACCAGCTCGACCGCGGTGACGTGGTCGATGGTCAGTCCGTGGGCACGGGACATGTAGCCCAGTCCGCCGGTGGTGGCGATCCCGCCGACGCCCACTCCCCCGTGGTCGCCCGAGCTGACCGCCAGCCCGTGCTGGTAAAGGGTGGCGCCGACGTCGCCCCACCGGGCCCCCGCGCCCAAGCGGACGCGTCCGGTCGCGGCGTCGAGGACCTCGACCCGGTCCATCTGGCCGAGGTCGACGATGACGCCGCCGTCGTTGGTGGAGCGGCCGCTGATGCCGTGGCCGCCGCTGCGGACGTTGAGCGGGGCGTCCTGGGCCCGGGCGTAGGCCAGGGCTTCGGCGACCTGCTTGGGGTCGGTGGGCCGCAGGACCAGGCCGGGCCTGCCCCGCTGCATGTAGCCGTGCCGTACCTTGGTGTAGCCCTTGTCCCCCGGTTCGACGGCCTTGGCCCTGAGCTCCTCGGGGACGGCATCGTAGTCGATACCGGTGCGGCGGGCGGCCAGGGCGGCGGGCGGTCGGACCGGGCCGGTGGGGGTGCCGGCGGAGGCGCGTTCGCGGGCGACCGCCTCACGCAGGGCCGGGGCGACCTCCTGGCCGAAGGTCTGGATGGCGCGGGGGTCGTCCGTCGCCAGGATGAAGGTGCCGATGCCGCCTTCGAGGGTCAGGGGCAGCAGGTCCTCGACCCACTGTTCGGGCGGTCCCTTGAGGAAGCCGTCGCCGACCGCGGAGAAGGAACCGCCCACGAGGTTGAGCAGGCGGCGGATCTGGCGGTGGTCACGCCCTGCCTCCGCCGCGGAAGCGTCGATGGTCCGGTTGGACTCGGGCAGGTCCTCGAGGTCGAGGTAGCCGAGGCTGGGCAGCCAGCCGTCCGCCTTGGCGCCCACCAGCCGGAGCATGCGGGGTTTGTAGGCACCGAGCCAGATACCGATGTCGTGGGCGGGTTCGGGGCCGCGCTTCATACCGTGGACGGGGTAGTGCGCACCGTCCGAGCGCACACCTCCCCGGGCGTCGGCGTCCCACGTGGCGCGGATCAGGTCGATGGCTTCGGAGAGGGCTTCGACGGACTCTCCGGGGGTGCGGCGGCCGCCGCCCATGGCGTGGACCCCGTCCCAGGCGAAGCCCGCGCCGAGGCCGAGCTCGACCCTTCCGCCGGAGAGGCGGTCGAGGCTGGCGGCGGCGCGCGCTAGGACCGCGGGCGGGCGCAGGGGCAGGTTGAGCACGTTGCCGGAGACGCGGAGGTGCTCGGTGCGTGAGGCGACCCAGCTCAGCAGGGTCCAAGCGTCGAGGAAGCCCGGGTTGTAGGGGTGGTCCTGGAACGTGGCCAGGTCCAGCCCGGAGGCCTCGGTGAGTTCGGCGAGCCCGACCGCCCGCTCGGGGTCTCGGGCCCCAGGCGTCAGGAAGGTACCGAACTCCAGGGAGTGTCCGTAGTCGGGCATGGCTGGGTTTCCCCTCGACGAGAAGCACGGGAGTCGTTTGTTCAGCAAATGATGGTTCACACAACTTATCTTGTCGAACACATATTCCTGGTAATCTTGGCCCATGACACCCACCACGTCGGAGCGGAACGGGGCCACCGGGTCCAGCAACCTGGGATGGTCGCTGGCCGTGGTGCTCCGGCGCTGGCACGAGCACACCGAGGCGGCCCTGGCCGACCTGCCGCACGGCAGCCGCGGCTACCACGTGCTCGAGGCCGTCTCCCGGGGTGACGCGCCCACACAGGCGGCGCTGGCCGAGCGGCTGCTCATCGACCGCAGCGTGATGACCTACCTGATCGACGACCTGGAGAAGGCCGACCTGGTCCGGCGCCGGTCCGACCCGGACGACCGCAGGGTGCGCCGCGTCTGCGCCACCGAACACGGGCACGAGGTCCTGGAACGGACGGGTGCCGTGGTCGAGCACGTGGAGGAACGCGTGCTGGGCGGCCTCGACCCCGACACTCGGGCCCTCTTCCGCACCGCGGCTGGCCGGGCCGCGACCGCCATCCAGGAGGCCTCCCCCGACACCGATCCCTGCGCCGCGGTGATCCAGGTCACCGGCGGGGGTTCCGGGGCGGAGAACCCCAAGGAGCGCTCCGGCGGACGGTCCGGCGACGGTCGGCGTGCCGCCCGGTGAGCTCCTGCGGACGCCCCGGCGGGTAGCGGGGCGAGGGCCCTGTGGACAACGGACGCCGGATGTCCCCGCGAGTCGGTAGGCTCCCCCAGAGTCCACGAACCGTCTGACGAGGGGAACCGGTGTCCGAGGCTGTCGAGAAGGTCAGTGCCGTCCTTGACCGGATGGGCGCTCCGCGCGCCCTGGCGCCGCGCCTGGTGTCCGTGCTGGGCCCACAGCCCGCCGCCGAGCTGGACTCCAACCCCTGGCTGCTGCTGCGCGTGCCCGGCGTGACGGTCGAGCAGGCCGATTACTGCGCCCGAAAACACCTGGGCGACGCGGCCCGCCCTGACGACCCCCGCCGGTGGGGTTCCCTGGTCGGGCACACGCTGCGCACCGCGGCCCGGCGCGGGCACACGGCGATCGAGGAGAAACGCCTGGCCACGGTGGTCGGCAAGGTGGGGATCGCCGACCCGCGGGCCGCGATCGAAGCCGCGGTCACCGCCGAGGAAGCGGCACTGTTCGAGAGCACCGACGAACCAGACGACGACTTCGACTTCGAAGGCGCCCCCGACCTGCCGGACCTGCCCGACCCCGAACGCTTCTACGCCCTCTACGACGTCGGCCACGCCGAACAGCACCTGGGCGAACAGCTGCTCCGTCTGATCGGCGGCAGCGAACCGATCATGGACCCGGCCACCGCCACCGAGACAGTGGAAGCGGCCCTGGCCAGGGGCGGTTTCGCAATCTCCGAGACCACGATGGAGGCGCTGCTCACCGCGACCCTGCGCCCGGTGACGGTGTTGCACCACGGCCCGGGCGACCAGGCCGAGACCGCCCGCGCGCTCGCGTGCCTGGCCGCGATCGCCGAGGAGAGCCAGGTGGGGATCGCCGTGGCCGCGCCCACCGCCCAGACCGCCGCCGCCGTCAACGCCGACCTGGACCGGCTTACCGGTGACGGGGACTCGCCTGTGCGCGCGGTACCCCTCGCCGGACTGCTGGCCGAGGACCGGGTCACGGCGGGTGTTGTGGTGCTGTACGAATCGATGTCCCTGGGCGTCGCCCGGATGGCCGACCTCGTGTCCTCCTGCGCCGACGACACCCACCTCGTGCTGCTGGCCGACCCGGACCAGGCCCCCTCAGCCACCCCGGGCCGCGTCGTGGTGGACGTGGCCACCTCGCGCACCGCGCACGTCACGGCCCTGGCCGACGACGCCGAACCCGCTCCCGTGGCCGTGCTGGCGCGCGCGGTCGCCGAGGGCGGGTGGCCGGAGGTGGCGGCACCCGACCGCGAGGTGGTGCGGGTCCCGGCGGACTCCGCCGAGGAGGCCGCCCACCGCGTGGTGCAGCTGGTCACCGACTCCATCCCGCGCGCCCTGGGGATCGAAGCGGACCAGGTGCAGGTGGTGACCGCCCGAGAAGACGGCCCGGCGGGCGCCGCCGCGCTCAACACCGCCTGCAAGGAGCGGCTGAACCCGGGCCCGGGCACCCACGGCGGTTTCGACGCGGGCGACCGGGTGGTACTGACCGCCGAGGGCCCCGGCTACGGCCCGGGCGACACCGGCTACCTGCGCGAGGTGTCCGAGGGCGCGGTGGTCGAACTGACCGGCGGCGCCCGGGTGACCGTGGCCGACCCGGCCGCCCTGCGCCCGGGGTGGGCCGTCAGCGTGGCCACCGCGCACGGCGGACGCTGGCCCGCGGTGGTGGCGGTCTTCCCGCCCCAGGTCCCGGTGTCCCGCCCGCAGGCGTACACGGCACTGACCAGGGCCACACGGCACGTGTCCGTGGTGGACGCCACCGGGGGCGCCCTGGAGGCGGGGGTGCGGGACAACCTCGCCCCGGAGCGGACGACCCGCCTGTCCCTGATCCTGCGCGAGGGTTGAGGCCCGTGGGGAAGGCTCCGGGCGCGCTCTCGGCTCCCGGTAGGCCATGGTTCAGGGCTGATCCGACCCCGCCCAGTCAGGTTGACCCGGGATCGGGGGATCCCAGTTCCCCGCCCGCATCGTGCTGCCCTCTGACGGTTCAGCACCCGTACTGGCGGCACCCACCGGTGAACACGGCGGCGACCTCGGCGCGCGCGACCGCGCGTGCTCGGTTGACCGCGCCCGGGGTCCCTCTGTGGACCTGGGTGGCGAGGCCTTCTGCGACAGCAGCCAGACGAGCGGCGGCCACATCCGGATCGAGTTCGGGATCCACCTCGCCGCACTCGAAACCGTTGCGGACGGCCTGGGCGATCTGGGCGTGGAGCTCCACGGCAGCTCGCGCCTCGGCCTCGGCCAGGTCGGAGTTGTCCAGGGCGCGGGCGGCCAGGGCCCGCCGGACGCGGTGTTCGGCGCGGCGGTTCTCATCCAAGGGCAGGTGTTCCGTCAGGGCGCCGAGCACGACGGCCGCGATGGAGCGTTCGTGTCGGGTGCCCTCGTCAGCCAGGGCCGCTACCCGGGTGGCCAGATCGGCGCTCACCTCGCGGTAGGCGTGCAGCAGCATCTCGTCCTTACTGCGGAAGTAGTGCTGCACCAGGCCGACGGAGATCCCGGCGCGGGCGGCAGTACGGGCGACGGTGACGGCGTCCAGGCCGTCCTGGGCGATGAGCTCTTGCACCGCTCCGCAGATCTGGCTTCGGCGCTGGTCGTGGTCTGCGGTTCTTGGCACGGGATAACCGTACCAGTGTATGGTTTAAACCGTATGCTCATACGGTTATTTTGGAAGGCCCCTCATGGCTCTCGACCTCTGCCGCCTGTCAACCGCGTTACTGCTGGTCGCGACGGCCCTCTCCCCCGTCCCTGAACCCGCACGTGCAGCCGCGCCGACCGTCTCGCCCCCGACCGGTGCGGCCATGGACACTGCCGTCGCCTCGCGGATGGACGACTACGCCCTGGAGCGGATGGCCGCCAACGGCACCTCCGGGCTGGCCTACGCGGTGGTCGGCCCGGACGGCGTCGAACACCGGGGCCTGTTCGGCACCGACGGCCACGGCTCTCCCGTCACCGGGCAGACCCCCTTCCTGTGGGGTTCGGTGGCCAAACCCGTGGCGGCCACCGCTGCGCTCACCCTGGTCGAGGACGGACGACTGGACCTGGACGTCCCGGTCAGCGCCTACCTGGCCGAGTTCGACGGAGCACGTGTGGATCCGGCCGTCCGGGAACTGCTGACCCAGACCTCGGGGATCACCGAGGCCACCCAGCTGGCCGTCACCGACCGCTACGGTCCAGGCTCGGCCGATGTACGGGAGCGCGTGACCGAAGTCGCTGACGCGGCTCCGGGCACCCCCGGACAGCACGAGTACAGCAGCGCCAACTACCTGGTGCTGGGCGCGGTCATCGCCGAGGTCACGGGGACCGACTACCCCTCCTACCTGCGCAGCGCCGTCCTGGAACCCGCCGGGATGGATCGGACCGTGACCGGCGCAGAGGACGCCCGCGACTTGGGGCTGGCCCCCGGCCAGCGCACCCTGTGGGGCCTGCCCGCTCCGGTGGCCCCGCACGTGGACGACGGGGGCGCAGCCTACGGCTACCTCGGCGGCGATCTCGAGGCCCTGGCCGCCTTCGCCGAGCTCCAGCTCAGCCCCGAACCCGCGGTGCTGGACGCGGACACCCTGGCCGAGGCCCGTACGGGGACTGCACCCCTGTCCTCCGGCAGCTACGGGTTGGGCTGGCGCAAGGTCCCGGTCTCTGGACTTGAGGAGCCCGTGGTGTGGCACGGCGGCTCCAGCCCCGGCTATGTGGCGATCGTGGTGCTGCTGCCCGAGCGCGAGCGCGCGGTAGTGCTGCAACAGAACACCTACGACCACCTCCGGGACGGGGAGATCCAGGCGGTCGGGTTCGGCCTCGCACACCTGCTGACCGGTGGAGACAGCCCGACCGAACCCGGTGCAGACCCGATGCGGCTGGCCGTGGTCTGGGGTTCCGCGGCAGCCACGCTCCTGGCCGGGGCCGGTGTGGTCGTCGGCATCGGCGACCTGCGTCGAGGGTACGCACGGCGGCGCTGGTCCGCGGGGCTCTGGAGCGGGTTCGGGGTGGCAGCGGTGGCGGGCACGCTGTGGTTGGCACTGGGTCCTGGGGTGCGACAGGCACTGCTTGTCGTACCCGATGTGGCGGTGGCCGTGTTAGTGGCAGGTGGGTTGGGAGCACTGACGGCCCTCCTCCGGCTGCCCCCGTGGGCCCGCCGCCTCCAACTGGCACCAGTGCGGGACCGGTTGCCTGTGGACAACCGGCCCTGACATGTGCGGGGTGCGGGTCAGACCCGGTCGAGGAAGCCGCCGTCGACCACCAGGTTCTGACCGGTGACAAAGGTGGCGGCGGGGCTGGCCAGGAAGGCGACGGAACGGGCCACCTCCTCCGGGCGGCCCAGGCGGCCGGAGGGGATGCGCTCGCGGATGCTCTCATAGAACTCGGGGTCGTTGGCCTTGCGCCGCTCCCAGCCGCCGCCGGGGAACTCGATGGGTCCGGGAGAGACGCTGTTGACCCGGACGCCGTCGGGCGCCCACTCGCGGGCCAGCGAGGACGCGTGGTGGTTCAGCGCCGCCTTGACCGCCCCGTAGGAGCGGGACCCGGCGGGCCTGGTCACGTGCAGGGCGGAGGTGGTGGAGACCAGCACCACCGAGCCGCGCAGCCCGGAGCGGAACAGGTACGGCTTCGCCGACTCGGTCAACCGCACGAACGGCATGAGGTCGGCGTCGAAGCCCCTCTGCCACTGGTCGGGGGTGGGGGCGCTGCCGCCGGAGACGTTGGAGACGAGCACGTCCAGCCCGCCGAGATCGGCCGCGGCGTCGTCCACGAAGGACGGCAGGGCGGCGTGGTCGGTGACGTCGAGGTCCCGTGCGAAGACCTTGGCTCCGGTCCCGGACAGTTCACGGGCGGCCTCCGCCAGGGGTTCGGGGGTGCGCGCGCAGATCGCCAGGTCGGCACCCTCCTCGGCGAACACCTGGGCGATGGCACGGCCGATCCCCCTGCTGGCCCCGGTCACCACGACCCGCGCGCCCGACAGTCCCAGATCCATACGTCCACCTTCCAAAAACGGGCCCGCCGGTCCCGTACGGGACCGGCGGGCCGATGCTACCGGGGGGCTCAGGCTCCGGTGGAGTGGAACCCGCCGTCGACGTGCACGACCTCGCCGGTGGTGGCCGGGAACCAGTCCGACAGCAGGGCCACGACCGCCTTGGCGGCGGGCTCGGGGTCGGTGACGTCCCAGCCCAGCGGGGCGCGCTCGGGCCAGTGCTTGGCCAGCTCCTCGAACCCGGGGATGCTGCGAGCGGCCATGGTACTCAGCGGACCGGCCGAGACCAGGTTCACCCGGACGTCCTGCTCACCCACGTAGCGGGCCAGGTACCGGGCGGTGGAGGTCAGCGCGGACTTGGCCACGCCCATCCAGTCGTAGATGGGGTAGGAGACGCTGTTGTCGAAGTCCATGGCGACCACCGAGCCGCCGTTGCCCATGAGCGGCAGCAGCGAGGTGGTGACCGACTTCAGCGAGAAGGTGGACGTGTGCATCGCCGTGGCGACGTCCTGCCACTCCGTGTTGAGGAAGTTGCCGCCCAGGGCCTCCTGCGGGGTGTAGCCGATGGAGTGGACGATGCCGTCGAGCCCGTCGACGTGCTCGCCCACCCGCTCGGCCAGGCTGGCGAGGTGCTCGTCGTCGGTGACGTCCAGTTCCAGGACGGGTGGCGCCTCGGGCAGACGCTTGGCGATGCGCTGCACCAGACCCATGCGGCCGTAGCCGGTGAGCACGACTGTCGCGCCCTGCTCCTGGGCGAGGCGGGCGACGTGGAAGGCGATGGAGGAGTCGGTGAGCACACCGGTGACGAGGATGCGCTTACCTTCGAGGATTCCCATGGCGGGGTGGTCCGTCCTGTCTGTGGCTAGGGAGTGTTCGGCACACCGGGGCCGGGGCGTGTCGGGCCGGTGGGGCCGGAGCGTGTCCGGTCGCGGCGTGTCCGGTCGGCGGGGCGCCGGTACGGTCCTCTCGGCTCAGTGACCCATGCCCAGGCCGCCGTCGACCGGGATGACGGCGCCGGTGATGTAGCCGCCTCCCGGGCCGGCGAGGAAGCCGACGGTCTTGGCGATGTCGTCGGTGGCACCGAGCCGGCCCAGCGGGACGTTCTTCTTGATCTCCGCCTGGCGGTCCTCGGGCAGGGCGGCGGTCATGTCGGTGTCGATGAAGCCGGGTGCGACAACATTCACGGTGATGTCACGCGAACCCAGCTCGCGGGCCAGGGAGCGACCGAAACCGACCAGGCCAGCCTTGGATGCGGCGTAGTTGGCCTGGCCACCGGAGCCAAGCAGGCCCACGACCGACGAGATGAGGACGATCCGGCCGGTGCGCTTGCGCATCATGCCGCGGACGGCGCGCTTGGCGACGCGGAAGGAGCCGGTGAGGTTGGTGTCCAGGACGGAGGAGAAGTCGTCCTCGCTCATGAGGGCGAGGAGCTGGTCCTTAGTGACACCGGCGTTGGCGACGAGCACCTCCACGGGGCCCTGTGCCTCCTCCACCTCCTTGAAGGCGGCGTCGACCTGGGCGGAGTCGGTGATGTCGCAGCGGACGCCGAACAGGCCCTCCGGGGGCTCGCCGGAACGGTAGGTGACCGCGACGTTGTCCCCGCCAGCCGCCAGTTCACGGGCGATGGCCAGACCGATTCCTCGGTTGCCGCCGGTGACCAGTACCGAGCGCGACATAGGGGCTCCTCTTCTCTGCGGCTGCGGTGAACAGCCAGGACGTGTTTGGGTTTCAGGGGTACGGCAGGGGGGCGGATCGCCTTGCAGAGTACCGAGCTACCCACGGGTAAACGCAACCGAGGCCACAAACAGGACCTATCGTGACGTTCTCGCGGATTCGTCCGCGTCGACAGGGCCACCGGACAGGGGCTTCACGCAACGCGAACGGCTCCGCGTGAACCCGGTCACCCCGGCTGGCCGAGGGCGTTGCCCCGCCCGTCCTCGGGCCCGGGCCGCGCGGCGAGGGGCAGGCCTACGACCAGCCACACCAAGAACAGGACCGGGGCGGTCGCCCAGGTCGGCCACGCCGTCCCGAACAGCGCGAGGGTACCCACCAGGGCGAGGACACCGAAGGCCGCTCGGAGGCCGGAGTAGGGCTCGGCACCGGCCATCAGGACCGCCTTCAGGTTGGCGGCCGGATCGTGCGCCCGCCAGGGGAAGGACCCGGCGAAGACCACGCCGTGCGCGCCCAGCGCAACGAACCCAGCGGCCAAGGCCAGTGCGAAACCGACAAGGAGGGCGGGCGACCCGCTCTCCAACGCGGCCGCGCCGACGGCGGTCCCGACCACGAACATGGCCAGGCCCGACGCGAAGCGGCTCACGCGCTCCGTCCATTCCGAGGGTGGACGCACGGCACACACATCTTCCTGGGCCCGTGTCCGGGCCCGCCTCCGGGCCCGGGGGCAGGCCCACCCCGAGCCTATCCAGCGGCCCTCCGCGCTGACCAGGCCCGGCCCGGACTCAGGCCCAGCCCGCGTCGTGGGCGAGGATGGCTGCCTGGACCCGGTTGGACATCTCCAACTTGGCGAGGATCCGGCTGACGTGGGCCTTCACGGTGGTCTCCCGCATGTCCAGAGCCCGCCCGGCCTCAGCGTTGGACTTGCCCTCGGCCACAGCCACGAGTACCTGGCGTTCGCGTTCGCTGAGCACCGAGAGCCGGCGCAGGGCGTCCTCCCGCCCGGCGGCGGAGTCAGCGGGGGCGGGCGAGGCGAAACGTTCGAGCATGCGCTTAGTGACGCTGGGCGCGAGCATGGCCTGCCCCTCGTGAACGGTGCGCACGGCGGTGATCAGCTCACGCGGCGGGGTGTCCTTGAGCAGGAACCCCACCGCCCCGGCGCGCAACGCGCTGTGCACGTACTCGTCCAGGTCGAAGGTGGTGAGCAGAACGACCCTGGGCGGCTCGGGCAGGTCGGTCAACCGGGCCGCGGCGGTCAGCCCGTCACTCCCCGGCATGCGGATGTCCAGCAGCACGACGTCGGGGGCGAGCTTCTCGGTCAGCCGTACGGCCTCGTCGCCGTCGCCGCCCTCGCCGACCACCTCGATGTCGGGGGCGGAGTCCAGGATCATCCGCAGCCCGGACCTGACCAGGAGTTCGTCATCGACCAGGAGTGTCCGGATCACGGTGGGTGCCCTCTTCCTCAACCTCGGCGGAGTGTGGTTCGGGATCGGGGACCGCGTCCTGGTCCTCCTCCCCTATCGGCAAGATAGCGCGCAGACGCCAGCCGCCGTCCGCGCACGCACCCGCGCTAAGCTCACCTCCGGCCAATGCGACGCGTTCGCGCAGCCCGGTCAGGCCGTAGCCGCTCCGCGGCGGGGCCGCGGACGGCCCGGTGACGGGCCCGTTGGCCACCTCCACCTCCAGCTGCTCGTCGCCCCGGTACAGGCGCACGTCCACCGCCGCACCGGTCGCGTGCTTGGCGGCGTTGGTCAGCCCCTCCTGGACGGTTCGGAACGCGGTGCGCTGAACGGCGACCGGCAGCGGCCGCGCCTCGCCCGCATCCGCACGGCGCACCACCATGCCGGCGTCGCGCCACTCCGAGATCAGTCGTTCGAGGTCGTCGAGGACCGGCTGGGGTGCGGTGGGCGCCGCCCCCGACCCGTCCTCACGCAGCACACCGAGGATGTTGCGCAGCTCGGACAGTGCCTCGCGGCCGGTGGTACGGATGAGCCCGGCCGCCTCAACCGCGCGGGGTTCGGCGGCCGAGACCTCCAAGCCGCCCGCGTGCAGGACCATGAGGCTCACCCGGTGGGCGACCACGTCGTGCATCTCGTGGGCGATGCGGGTGCGTTCGGCGATGATGGCTTGGTCGGCCTTCAAGTGCTGTTCTCGTTCGAGGCGTTCAGCCCGCTCCTTGAGGCGGTCGATCAGCTGCCGTCGGGTACCGAGCCACAGCCCTGCGACGAGCGGCATCATCAGGTAGAGCACGGACAGCATCAGGAAGTTGACCGGGGGACCGTAGAGGATTCCCATCGCCAGAAAGCTGAGCACGACCCAGACGGCGAGCCGTCTGCGGTCGCTGAAGTAGGCCGGGTACGAGTACAGGCCGACCATGAGCGGGATCGGGTTCGCGTACACGACCAGGATGAGGAGCCCCAGGAGCATGAGCCACGTGGGTCTGCTGCGGCGCCAGAGCATGGCGATCGAAGACAGGACCGTCGGCGCCACGAAGAGCAGGAAGCCCATTCCCAGGGCCATCTGCGCTACCCATGGGAGGCTGACGCCGCCGACGTCGTCCGGGAAGAACGTGGACAGCAGGCTGACACGGTTACTGGCCCCGGCCACCATCATGATCCCGTTGAAGGGGAGGGTGAGGACGGCGAAGCACCAGTCGGAGATGCGCAGCCGACGGCCCCACCACCACTGTCC
>NZ_BAAGZJ010000076.1:0-38158 GCF_054778635.1 Nocardiopsis nanhaiensis | reverse complement strand
CACGAGCGCGACGCCGACGCGCTGGCCGTCGCCCGCGCGCGCCTGGTCGAACGGGTGACCCTGCACGTGACGGCGGTCGGCGACACCCTGCGCGCCCCGCACCCGGCACTGGAAGCCGAGCCCGCCGACGCCGTGCTGTGCGACCCTCCGTTCCGGGACCGCGACTGGGGCCACGAGGAGCTGGCCGAGGACCCGCGGTGGGCGTTCGGGCTGCCGCCCCGGGGCGAGGGCGAGCTGGCCTGGGTGCAGCACTGCCTGTCCCGGGTACGGCCCGGCGGCCGGGTGGTGGTGACGGTGCCCGCCTCGGTGTCCTACCGCCCGGCGGGCCGCCGGATCCGGTCCGCCCTGCTTCGGGCCGGTGCGCTGCGCGCCGTGCTGGAGGTGCCCGGTGACGCCGACGAGGCCGGACGGCAGGTCTGGGTCCTGGAAGGCCCGGGTGAGGGCGCGCCGGCCCGGAACCGGGTGCTGCTGGCGGGCGCGCTCAAGCGGGAGGAATCGCTCCGCCTGTACCTGGCCTTCCTCCGGGGTTCCCTGCCCGAGGACGCCTCCCGGGCGCTGGTGGTGGAGGCCGCCGACCTCATCGACGACGAGGTGGACCTGCGGCCCGGCCGGCACCTGGCCGAAGCGACCCGGGGCCGGGCCGACGTGCACTACACCCCGCTGCTGGAGGAGCTGGGCGCCGCCCTGGCCCGGGTCCGGGAGCTGGTGCCCGAAGTGGCGCTGGAGGGCGCAGAGGCGCCGATGACCACTCTCGGCGCCCTGGTGGACGAGGGCGCCGTGGAGCTGCTGCGCGCCCCGCTCACCCTGACCGCCGACGGGGGCGACCTGCCCGTGCTCACCGTCCAGGACCTGCGCGCCGGACGGCCCCCGGGCGGGCGCTGCCGGTCGGCCCCGGGGCTGGTCACCACGGAAACGGGGGACGTGGTGGTGGCCGAGACCGTCCGGGACGCCCCGGTGCTGGTGGTGCGCGAGGCCGGAGCGGTGCTGGGGCCGCGGCTGGTGTCGGTGCGCGCGGACCCCGACCGGATCGACCCGGAGTTCCTGTCACGGACCGTGCGGCCGGAGGCGGTGGCGGCCGGGCGGACCGCCAGTGGTCGCGCCGACCTGCGCTCCTTCCGGATCCCGGCGCTCTCGCTGCCCGAACAGCGCGCGTACGCGCGGGTGTGGGCCGACCTGGAGGACCAGCGCGAGCTCACCGAACGCGTCGCCGAGCTGGGCGCGCGGCTGGCAGAGTTGGGTGACCGAGGACTACGGGAGGGCGATGTGCGTCCACGGAAGGTGGAGCCATGACCGAGCAGGCGCGGGGACGGCGGACCCTGGACGGCCGGTACGAACTCGTCGCCGTGCCCATGGGCCGCGGCGGGATGGGCGAGGTCTACGAGGGCCACGACAAGCGGCTCACCCGCGAGGTAGCGGTCAAGTTCCTGCGCTTCCCCTCCGACACCGACGACGCCGAACGCCAGGCCATGGTGCGGCGGTTCGTCCGTGAATCCCGGATCACCGCCGAACTGCAGCACCCCGGGGTGCCGTCGGTATTCGACGCCGGAAGCGACAACGGCCGCCCCTACCTGGTGATGCAGCGGATCCACGGGGTGAGCGTCAGCGACCTGGTCGCCGAACAGGAGCAGCTGTCGGTGGGGTGGAGCGCCGGGATCGGCGCCCAGGTGTGCTCGGTGCTGGCCGCCGCGCACCGGGCCTCGCTGGTGCACCGGGACCTCAAGCCCAGCAACCTGATGCTGGAGCCCAACGGCACGGTCAAGGTGCTCGACTTCGGCCTGGCGGTGGCCCTGGACCGCACCGACATGTCGCAGATCACCCGGACCGGGCACACCCCGGGGACCCCCGAGTACATGGCGCCGGAACAGCTGATGGCGGGCATGGCCACCGCCCGCAGCGACCTGTACGCCCTGGGCTGCGTCCTGTACGAGATGCTCACCGGGCAGCGGCTGTTCAGCGCCTCCACACCGTTCGCGGTGGCCTCCAAGCAGGCCAACGAGATCCCCCACCGGGTGCACTCGGTGCGCACGGACGTGCCCGGACAGCTCTCGGAGCTGGTGGGCGCGCTGTTGGAGAAGCGCCCCGAGGACCGGCCGGTCGACGCGGTCCAGGTGTACGAGGGGCTGGTGGAGTTCGCCGCCGACCTCAATCCCATCCCCGGGGTGCTGGACCCGCCGTCGCTACCCAACCCGCACCGCATGTACGGCGCGGTGCTCTCCCGGGTGTTCGGTTCGATGGGAACCTCGCGGCCGGTCCGGGACCCCGAGCCCGAACCGGAGGCTGAGGCGGCCGTGAACGACGCGGCGCCCGCGAGCGGAGTGGCTGCGAGCGAGTCGGATGGCGGGCCGCCCGTGGGCGGATCCGGTGGGGGCGCTACGGTCCCCGGCCGGGAGGACATCAGCCGGTCCCGTCAGGAGGCGGCCGAGTTCGTGGCCTCCTCCCGCTACCGGCAGGCCTCCGACACCCTGCGCGACGCGGTGGCCGGGGCCACGGCAGCGTTCGGCCGCACCGCCCCCGAGGTGGTGGAACTGCGGGTGGAGTGGGCCAACGTGCTCTTCGAGGGCGGCGACTTCCGCCAGGCCGGGCCCCTGTACGCCCGGCTCGCCGAAGACCTGGGGAAGGACCCCGACAGCGACCGCAGCCTGGTGTTCCGGTGCCGACTGCAAGACGCCACCTGCCGGGCGCTGGGCGGGGACACCGCCACCGCGCTGGAGTCGTTGAACGAGCTCCTCGCGGACGAGGTGGCGGCCTTCGGGGCCGACGACCACCGGCCGCTGGAGCTGCGCCGCCAGATCGGGCTGCTGGAGCTGGGCGCGGGCCGCAGGGAAGAGGCCGAGCAGACGCTGCGTGCCCTGCGGTCGGACCTGGTGCGGCTGCACGGACCCGCCCACCCCACCATCAAGCAGGTCGAGGAACTACTCAAGAGCGGGACCTGAGGCGGAGGCCCAGCACGGCACATACTGTCCCAGAGCCGATAATCAGGAGTGGTGTGAGGCGAGAGTCTGCACGAACCTACGCATGTGGGTTCGTGCAGCTCTCGCCTGTTCTAACTGCCGCGAACGAACATCAGGCCCATCTCCGGAAAGAGCTCATCTATCCGCTCGGCGTTGAATCCTTCTTACTGAAGGTCGTAGGGATTAAATCGACCTACGCTGGTCACGCCCACGGATGCAAACACCCATCCCTCTGGGGATTGGTGAAACAGGACATCCTGGCTCCCTTCATACTGCATCGGACCTTGACCTTCAGCACGGAGGAACGCAAGGACGTCCCGACAGATGAGCTCCTCCGAAAGTAACTGTTCAGTGTTCCGGAGAAGGCTCAGACGGTTTCGGGCATCCAGCACCGACCCTCGGCCAGGTGGACCAGGGCGTCGAACATACCGATACCGTGCTTGGCCGCGGTCGCTACATAGGAGCGCACCGCACAAAACCACTCGGCACCGGCCAGGGACCGTAAGCACTCCGACGGGGCTTGACCATCCGCACCCCGCGCTCGGCCGCGTTGTTGTCGAACGGAGCCCGCCCATCGAAGGTGAACCGCAGGTAATCGTCTCCTCGGTCACGCATCCGCTTAGCCAGCGCGTGGAACTCGGCCACCAGCTTGGACTCACGCCCCGAGGTCTGGTCCAGGCCGATAGCCACCGCGCTCGACCACCGGTAGCGCAACGCCTCCATCCGCACGGCGTCGATCCCCGCCAGCGAAGAGGACGTCGCCGAGTGCTCATCGACCAGCACCTTCATCTCCCGCAGCGCGTCCCCGGCCTGGCCGGCCCAACACCACGACCCTTCCCCGGTCGCGTCACAGACCGCTTGGAGCTCGCGCAACAGGTGGGCGTTGCACAACACATGGGCTTCGACACCGGTATACGTGTCATAGGGGGCCCAGGCGTCATGGACCGCTACGCCCGCAAAGGCGGGCAGCACCCCGGCCGCGTCCATACCCACCGTGCCCGCCGGGGGTGAGCGCTCAACAGACTCCACTTGCCGGTGCAGGCCGAGTGCACCCACACCAGGCCCCCACCCGCAGCGAGGTCTCATCGAAGTGGGCCACCTCAGCATCGGCGATCTCCTAGGCGGCGCGGGAAGTGAAGGCCTCCAAAGCAGCGGCGGCCCGGCGGGCGGTGGAGATGACCGCGCCTGCCGAGACCGCACGCCCCACCAGGTCCGACAGGGCCTGGGCCGTGCGCTGGGCCGAGAGGAACTGGCCCAGGTACAGGTAGCAGATCATCGCGCGCACGTTCGCCCCGAACTGCACCGGGGCGTTGACACCCTCGAGGGCTCGGGCGCGGGTCGCCGCCCCGCAGGCGCAGGTGCACTCGATCATCTGGTGTTCGGTCACCGTGGGTGTGATCGGGGGCAAGTCCACGACCTGGCGGCGGCACTCAGCGAACGGCCAGCTCAGCCCGGCTGAGTATAAACATCGCCGCACTGAAGCATCTCAAGAAGGGCCTGGCAGCTGTCGCAGGCTGCGTAAAATACCAGCTCAAAAGTGTCTACCGAACCGAAGCAACTCCACACCACTGAAGAATCGAAGTTCAGTGTGGCCACAAACGGTCATGCGCGTCCCGGAAACACGCTTACGCCGAGATGCTGGGACAACACAAAGAATCCTGTCAACCCAGGTGCATTCACTCGATAAAGCTAACCAAGAAGCCCTTGCTGCCACCGAAACAGGAGCAGTACTGTGACGAATGCGTGCACGCCGCATTCTTCCCCCAACTCCAGAGAGAGGTTGCCATCATGAAGATGCCCTACTGATACACATCATTCTTGCCTTCACCTGCGATAACTCGAGGCAAATGACCAAGGCAGGGCGGAGGGGCGACCTGAGGAGCCGCTCCGTCTTGCTGCGCTGCGCGTCAGACCCTCGTCCTGTCAAAGCCCCCATCCCATGTTTCGAGGACACATGAAGTCACTGATGACACGAGCGGTCAAAGGCTCCCCCTACTGGCCTGTACTGACCCACCCCGTGCTCCGACGGGTCCTCCCTGGGATCGGGATCTCCGCGCTGGGTGGGGGGATGAGCGCCATCGCCGTGAGCTGGTTGGCGATCGAGCTCGCCCCCGCCGAACACCGAGCGGCCTGGGTCGCTGCCGCAGTCGCCGCCTACACACTTCCCGGCGCGATCGGCGCCTTCGTTCTGGGTGGACTGCTCAACGGGCGCAGCGGGGCCCAACTGGCTGGGTGGGACGCCTTACTCCGCGCGGGGGCCCTGCTGATGATTCCCCTGCTCATGGCCTTCAATGCGCTGAGCATCCTGCCCTACATCCTGCTTCTGGGGGTTTCCTCGGTGCTGGGCGCCTGGGGCAAAGCGGGGCGTTACAGCATGCTCGCCGAACTCCTCGATAAAAAACACCACTTGGCCGGGAACTCCCTGGTCAACGTGATGTTGGAGCTTTCGACGGTGATCGGCCCCTTAGTGGCCGCGCTGATCATCCAACGAGGCGGCCCCGAATACGTCCTGCTCATCGTCGCTCTCTCCTTCGCGGTCCTGGCCGCCACCTACCGGTTCGCCGTGCCCAAGCCGGAAGACGGAACAGGGGTCGCACCGGGAGCATCCCGTTCCGAAGGGCTCAGGACCATCGTCCGCCAGCCCTCCCTTCTCGGCCTGGTCATCCTCTCCTTCGGGTTCTTCCTATTCTTCGGCCCCTCGAGCGTGGCGCTTCCCCTGTACGTTGTGGACGATCTCCAGGCCTCGGCAGCAACTCTCGCCGGGTTCTATACCTGTTTCGGTATCGGCGCCGTTGTGGGAGCACTGTTCACCGGTTACCTGCGGAACCTGCCGATGATGGCCGCGACGGTCGTCATCGTGCTGGGCTTCGGCCTCGGGATGCTGCTCCTGAGCCTGGGTCTGCACGTGTTCGTCTCCTGGGCCGCCTTCGGCCTGTGCGGTCTCTTCTGGGGACCGTTCCCCTCCACCACGACCGCGCTCTTCCAGGCGAAAGCCCCACCCGCGTCGTTGTCCCAAGTCCTGGCTGCCCGCGGAGCGGCCATGAGTGTGGCCACCCCGTTGGGAGCCATGGCGGGAGCCCCCCTCATCCTCCTCGTCGGTGCCCAGGGAGCCCTGTTTCTGTCAGCCTTGTGCCTCACCGTTCTGGGTGTGGTCTCCTCAGCCCTCGCCCTGGCGGCGAAGCCCCTGCGCACGATGACCGGGGGCACCCCGGAAAACGCGCCTTCCGACCTCAATAAATAACCGTCTCCAGCGGACTCTCCCCCTGCCTGGCACCGAACCTGGAGTGTCATAACCATGCCCAAAATAATCATCGTCAACGTTCCCGAGGAAATGGTTGGCGACCTCGAAAAACTGAACTTGGACAAGCGCAAGGCATTCGGCGCGGGAGCGCAACGCATATTATGGTATACCGAGCCCGGGGACATCATCGTTCTCCCCTACCCGCCCACACAAGAGTTCATGGAGTACGTGACCGCGTTGACCGGGGTCGATCCCGCGTCCCTGACGATAGTCATTCCAGCACCCGGCCGTTTCGGTCCGCATATCCTCACTGCGGACCGCATCCTCGCCCCCGACTTCCACCGTGACCTGGGCAAGGTACTCACCGACCGTCCGGTCGACAGACTCCTGTGTACCTACAACGACTCCTCGATCACTGGACTGGCGTCAGTGCTACACATCGAGGACGCACTGTCCGGATTCGCCTTCAGTGACCAGGGCGGGGATGCCCTGATCAACAGCAAAGCGGTCTTTCGCGCCGTGGCCGCAGGCAACGGCATACCCATCGCCCCCGGAGTGATCACGAACCAGCCGGCGCGAGCGGAGCATGCCATCGCCGAACTCCTCGATCAAGGTTTCCCGGTGATGGTCAAGCAGGAGTTCGCCGGGGGCGGTCTGGGCAATGAGGTTCTCAGCCGTTCGGAGGACGTGCGCCCCTCAGGGGCTCGTAACGTGAGGTTGTTACCGGACCGGGCGTCGGTGCGTCGCTACTTGGAGGAGCGCTGGTCCTGGCTCACCGGGCACAAAGGGCACAACCTGGTCATCGAGCGGTTCTTCCCTGACTCGCTTACGGTCTACGCGGAGTTCGACAGTACCGAAGAGGGATGCGTCTTCCGCGGCTCGGGTGAGATCCTGATGGAACCCACCGCCGTCGGGGAGATAATCCCGCCCCAATCGATCGGCCCCGAGGAGCAGTCCGAGCTTGTGGCCATGGCCGAACGGGCCTGTAAGCCCTTCCACGGGATGGGTTATCGGGGCACGCTGTGCGCGGACGCGGTGCGCACGCCCTCCGGGGAGCTTTTCTTCACCGAGGTCAACGGACGGCTCACAGCCTCAAGCCACCTGCACGTCAACCTGGTCGACCGTGTCGTGGGCCGAGAGCACCGTGATTCCCGGGTCTTTCTGGAACGGGCGGCGGGCTGGTCCGTTTCCTCCTTCGACGAGGCCCTGCGCCTCCTGGAACGATCGGGTGCCGCCTATGATCCGCGGTCTCGGAAGGGAGTCGTCGTCACTGCTGACTACACGTCCACTCTCGGCAAGGTCACATACTGCGCGATCTCGGAGAACCTGGACGGTGTGCGCCGGCTTGAGGAACTGGTCCAGGAGTCGACCACAGCCCCGGGAGGTGCGAACCAGTGAGCCGAGACGTCACCGCCGCCGTCGGGGCACCGGCTGCCCGCCTGGAATCGACTCCCGTCAACTCCTGGGATGAGTTCACCACGCTGCACGAGGTGATCGTGGGTGACGCAACACACGCGCGCGTCCCCGACCAGACCGATCCTTCGGCGTGGTTGAACTGCTATCCGGACCTGACCCCCGCGGAGCTGGCTCGGATCGAGGTGGGCCGCTATCCCCAGCACATCATCGACGAGACCAACGAAGACCTGGCCACGCTGGTCGAGACCCTCCGTGGTTTCGGTGTGACCGTCCACCAACCGCCGTCCGTCGATCACTCCTTGGAATACGGCGGGCCCACCTGGCGGAGTTCGGGGCGCAGCGCCTACTGTCCCCGGGATTTGACCCTGGTCGTCGGTTCCGGCCTCGTCGAGAGCCCCAGCCCGATGCGGGCCCGCTATTTCGAGTCGCTCGGGCTGCGGCCCCTCTTCCAGGACTACCTGCGGCGGGGCGCGCACTGGATCTCGGCCCCCCGCCCCTCGTTGGTGGACTCCCTCTACGAGTACGACGAGCAGGGGTTCCCCGTTCTGGGGGAAGCCGAACCGGCCTTCGAGGCCGCCAATTGCCTGCGTCTGGGGCGGGACATCCTGTACCAGGTTTCCCGGAGCGGCAACGAGTCGGGCCTGATCTGGTTGGAGTCGAGTCTTCGACTGTTCGGTGACATCCGGATCCACCCGCTGCGGGGTGTGTACGACGGCACTCACATCGACAGCACGATCTGTCTGCTCCGCCCGGGAACCGTCCTGCTCAACCCCGAGCGGATCAGTCCCAACACGGTCCCCGACATCTTCAAGGGGTGGGAGGTGCTCTGGTGCCCCCCGATGGAGGTCGGAGCAACCGCGGTACCCCACACACTCAGCACCCCCTGGGTGGGCATGAACCTGCTGATGCTGGACGAGGAGACCGCGATCGTGGACAGCACGCAGACCGCTCTCCTCCGACTGCTGGAACGACACGGCATCACGGTGATCCCCTCGCGGCTGCGGCACTCGCGGGTTCTGGGCGGTGGCTTCCACTGCGTCACGCTGGACACCGTCAGGAGCGGTGGGTTCCAGGACTATCTGAGCTAAACCCAACGCGGCTCAGGCCGAGGCGGGCGGGTTCCATCGACCTGTGCGGAGGAAATCGTCGATGGCCCGCCCGTGCTGTTCCGGGAAGAGCCCCTTCCCCCCGGTCCAGGCATCGGAATAGTAGGTGTCTCGGTAGTGCTCACCCTGGTCGGCGATGAGCCCGACGACGATGCCCCGACGCCCCTCCTCCCGCATGCGGTTGATCAGGCTCAGCGCCCCCCACAGAGTGGCTCCGCTGGATGGACCGATGGTGAATCCGCTGGCGAGGGAGAGCACCCTCATCGCGGCGACACTGGCCTCGTCGGGGACACGGAGGACCAGGTCCACCAACCCCGGATAGAATCCCGGCTCCATCCTCGGCCTGCCGATGCCCTCGATCTTGGAGGGCATACCGGTGGTGTAGTCGGACGCTCCCGTCACCCATCCCGGGAAATAGGCCGAGTTCTCGGGGTCGACCACGGCCAGCCGGGTCGGTAGGTCGTGCTCTCGGATGTGGCGGCCGATGGTCGTGGCGGTGGTCCCCGTTCCCGCGCCCACCACGATCCAGTCGGGCACCGACCGGGTGCGTCCCCGCACCACGTCCAGGATCACCCCGGGAAGACCGTTCGACGTACGCCAGTCCATGGCCCGTTCAGCAACCGCGAAGTGGTCGACGTAGACACCCCCGTTGTCGGCAGCGAGATTCTGCGCCTCTTCGTAGATCTGCGGTGGCCGGTCGACGAAGTGGACCCGTCCGCCCTGCTCCCGAATGCGTTCCAGCTTGGCCTCACCCGTCTTGCGCGGCAACACGGTGGTGAAGGGCAACCCCAGGCCACGAGCCAGGGCGGCACCGGCCACAGCGGCGTTCCCGCTGGTCGCCTCGATGACGGTCCGGCCTTCGCTCAACTGACCGTTCATGATGAGGTAGCGGAGCAGTTCCCGCATCATCGGGTACTTGACGCTTCCGGTGGGGTAGCCGGACTCGTCTTTCAGGTACAGGCCGACGCCCCATTCCTCGGGGATCGGGCACTTGTACATAGTGCGTGAGATCTGCGCGGTGCGTTCCGCGTCCTTCGTCAACAAGCCCAGTGCACGCCGTATCCATGCGTGGTCACCGCCGGCACGGTGCTCGGCTTCCAACCCGTCGTGGTCGGCCACTGACGCGTCTCCCCGTATCATCTCGGAAGTGGTTGTGGGGCCCAGTTCCCCGGGGCCCGGAACACCAGCAGTTTACGGTCGCCGCGCCCTCCGCCCCACTGGTTCTCAAGAATCCGCTCAGCGTTTGAGGCGCAACGGAAGCGACTTGACACCGAAGACGTCGGGCCGGCGCTGGTAGACCGGTTCCCCGCACTCAATGGAACCGTAACGCTGCATCAGCCGCTCGAACAGGATCGTCGCCTCCATCCGGGCAAGAGGCGCCCCGAGGCAGTAGTGGATGCCGTGGGAGAAGGTCAGGTGGGGGACGGTGCCGCGGTCCAACCGGAATCGGTCCGGCTCGGGGAAGCGCTCCGCGTCGTGATTGGCCGACAGCACCCACCCGACGACGATGCGGCCGGCCGGGACCGGAACACCGCCGACCTCGGTGTCCTCCTTGGTCAACCGGTATTGAAAGACCACCGGGGGACTGTGGCGCAGCGTCTCCTCGATCGCCGCGGGGATCAGGGAACGGTCCTCACGCAGACGGCTCATGGCCGCGGGTTCCGCTTGGAGGCACAGTAGTGCGTTTCCCAGGAGCAGGGTGGTGGTCAAGTGCCCGGCCAGCAGGAGGAACGCCGAGAAGTTCACGGCCTGGTCATCGGTGATCCGATGACCATCCTGCTCCGCGGCGACGAGTCGGCTGATCAGGTCATCCCGATCGTTGGTCCGCCGATCCCGCACGTGGGCGAGCAGATAATCGCGCATCATGTGGAGTTGTCGTGCTCGCTCAGCGGGTTGGGGGCCGTCCCCGAGCCGGCCCACCTTGACCTCCTGTACGTCGGGCAGGAGCAGCTCGGCCCATCGACGGAACAGGTCCCTGTCCGAGGCCGGGATACCCAGGAGCTCGGCGATGACGATGGCCGGCAGGGGATAGGCGATGTCGGAGACCAGGTCGATCTCCGTGCGGTCGCCCAACTCGTCGAGGAGGACGTCCGTGACCTCGCCGACCCGTTTCTCCAGCCCGGACACCGTGCGGGGAGTGAACGCCTGACTGACCAACCCGCGCAGACGCCCGTGCAAGGGAGGGTCGGTGACGGAGAGCGCGCCAGCGGTGAAGTCGGGAAGGTCCGGGTCCGGGGGCGGGGCCAGGGCGCTGAAGTCCGAGGAGAAGACCCCCGGATCAGAGAGCACGGCCACCGCGTCCGCGTGTTTGAAGATGTGGAAGGATCCCGTCTCCGGGTCCTCCCAGACCGGGGCGTTCTCACGCCGGTCGCCGAGCCAGGTCAGCAGGGACCGTCCGTCGCCGACCTCTTGTGGTGGGCCACCGGTCACCGACACGTCGGGGTGTTCCGTCATCGTCGACTCCTTCTCCAGGTTCACGCGTCAAGTGGAGGTGACGTTCAGGGGCAGTGACTTGACCCCGAAGATGTCCGGGCTGCGTTCGTAATAGACGGGGGTGTCGAAGGACCAGTCGGAGTAACGGTCCAAGAGGCGTTCCATCACCAGGCGCGACTCCATCCGGGCCAACGGCGTTCCCAGACAGAAGTGGATGCCGTGTCCGAAGGTCAGGTGTCCGCTGTTCGCCCGGCCCAGATCGAAGCGGTCGGGGTCCGCGAACTTCTCCGGATCGCGGTTGCCCGCGAGCAGCCAGGTCACCAGAGGACGGCCTGCCGGAACCGCGACGCCTCCGACCTCGGTGTCCTCCTTCGTCAGCCGGTACTGGAAAATGACGGGCGGCCGGTGGCGCAGGGTCTCTTCGACGGCTGCCGGAATGAGGGCGCGGTCGGCACGAACCTGGGCGAGCGCGTCGGGCGCGTCCTTGAAGGACAGCAGGGCGTTACCCATCAACAGGGTCGTCGTGAGGTGCCCGGCCAACAACAGGAAGTTGAGGAAGCCGACGACCTCGGTGTCGCGCAGCCGTTCGCCTTCCAGCTCCACGGCCACCAGCCGACTGATCAGGTCACCCCGGTCGTTGTGTCGGCGGTCCTCGACGTGGGAGAGCAGGTAATCGCGCATCTCCTTCATCTGATCGACGATGTCGGTGGGGATGTCGCCTTCGGGGATCGCTCCGACCGGCAGCTCGTAGTTGCTCGCGAGCAGGGCCTCTCCCCACTGGCGGAACAGGTCCCGGTCGGAGGCGGGGATCCCCAGGAGCTCGGCGATGACGATGACCGGCAGCGGATAGGTGACCGACGAGACGAAGTCGAACCGGTCCTGCCCGGCCACCGAGTCGAACAGTTCGTCGGCGAGCTCGGCCACACGCGGTTCCAGCCGGGCAATGGATTTGGGGGTGAAACCCTGGCTGATCAGTTTCCGAAGCTTGCCGTGCATGGGTGGGTCCGTCATGGTCAGGACCCCCTCCATGAAGTTGGGGACGTCCTCACCGAAGTCCGGTGTCAGTTCACCGAAGTCAGAACCGAACACTTCGGGTGTCGACAGCACAGTCTGGATGTCGTCGAAGCCGAAGACGTGCACACCCTGGGTCTCGTCGTCCAACCACACCGGGTGATGTTCACGCATCTGTCGGCACCAGGCGATGAGTTCGGCTCCGTCACCGACCCCGGTCGGTGGACGCCTCGCTTCGAAGGCCTCGGACGTGTCGGTCATGGCCGCTCCTCACATGGGTGATCCACTCCGGCACAGACGGTAGATGTCCGATCGTGTCCATTCGGTCGTATGTCAGGAAATTGCAACGCAATCCTGCTCGCCTGTCATGTTCGTGCGCGATGTTCGCATCTTATTGACGAATCTCTGATATGAGGCTTTTTCCTGCTTAGCCTGAGCTCCGGATGCCACGCCCGCGTCGTTCTCCGTTTTCCACGTACCGGGCCCCTACGTTCCGGAGGTGACCCATTGGTGCCACAGCGATCGGGCGGAACCGAAGAGGAGACCCGCGCACCCACACACATGGCCGCCAACCTGGCTTTGAACACGCATGTGGAGCACATGGAACGTACTGGAGCCGACCTCTTGCACCTGGGGTTCGGCGAGGCGCGCCTACCTCCCCTCGCCGAGTTGAACGACCGGTTGGACCAGGGCGCGGCCGAAACCTCCTACGGACCGGTGGAGGGAACCCCACGGGCCCAGGAGGCCGCGGCGGGCTACTTCCGACGCCGCGGGCTACCCACCGACCCCGAGTTGACCCTCTTCGGTCCCGGAAGCAAGGCGCTGCTGTGGGCCATACTCCACTCGGTGCCCGGAGACATCGTTCTGCCCCGACCGTCCTGGTTGACCTACCGCGCTCAGGCCGCGTTGACGAACAGGCGTGTGATCTGGGTGGGCACACCCCCCGGCCTCGGCGGGCTTCCCGACCCCGCGGCGTTCTCGGGGCGGGTGCGCGCCGCGCGTGCGGCGGGGGCCGATCCCCGTTTGGTGGTGCTCACCCTCCCTGACAACCCGACCGGTTCCCTTCCCGATGAGGGGACCATCGAACACGTGTGTCGGATCGCCCAGGAGGAAGGGCTCCTCATCGTGTCCGACGAGATCTACCGAGACGTCATGTCGGTGGATCCGGCAGCGGTCGCGAGCCCCGCTGAGTTCGCGCCCGCGAGCACCTTGATCACCACCGGGCCGAGCAAGAGTCTGGGGCTGGGTGGTTGGCGCATCGGTCTCGCCCGGTTCCCGGAAGGCCCCGTCGGCACGGAACTCTTCAACCGGGTGCGGTCCGTGGCCAGCGAGGTGTGGTCGACCACCGCGCGCCCCCTGCAGGAAGCGGCGGAGTACGCGCTGACGGAACCACCGGAGATTGTCTCCCACCGAGCCGCGGCGGCCCGCGTACAGCGCACGATCACGGAGGCCGTGTACTGGATCACCGTGCAATCGGGGGCCACGGCACCACGTCCGGACGGCGCCTTCTACGTGTATCCCGATTTCGAGCACCATCGCGACGATCTGGCCCTGCACGGGGTGGTCGACGCGCCCTCACTCGAAGCCCACCTGTTGGAGCGTCACGAGACCGCTGTACTGGGCGGCCACCATTTCGGAGACGACCCCCGCCGCCTGCGTTTTCGCGCCTCCACCAGCCTGTTGTGCGGTAGGAGCGGACCTGAGGTGTACGAGACCTTCACAGCCGACGATCCCCTCCGCCTCCCCCATGTGTCCTCCGCCTTGGCCCGCGTGGAAGACGTGTTCACAAAGTTGACCACCTAATAGGCGAGATTCTCCGCGGCTGTGAACCGGCCTCGCGGAGCACCGAGGAGTACTCCGATGGAACCGACGGCCTCCGGCCGCCATGAGTCTTTCCATGTTGCCGACGTCCACCCGAACGACCACCAGGAGCATGCCGCCCGGGATCTGGCCGTGCTAGAAGACTGGCTCCGCGAGTCCGTGGGGGAACCCTCTCCCGCCATCGGACGCTCCGGGGCCGTGTGCCCCTTCACCAACCCGGCTTTGAAAGCCGGAAAGATGGACTTCGCCCTGCGTTACGACGTGGACAACGGTGACCCCGAACGCATTCGGGAGATCACGGTTGAAGCGTTGCACGCGTTCACCGCACGCAGCCAGGACAAGGATCAGCCTTCCCGGGCCACCCGGTTGGAGTGCCAGATCGTGGCCTTCCCCGGTCTGGCGAGCGAACACTGGACCCTGATCGACAAGGTGCACCCGGAACTCAAGGACCTTGCCGTGGACCTGGGGCTGATGCTCGGGCAGTTCCACCCAGAGTGCGACGAGGGTGCCGTACGCAACCCGCTCTTCCCGGTGGCCCGCTCCCCTTACCCGCTCTTCGCCATCCGTTTCATGGCCCCGCACGACATCCTCTTCCTCAATGGTCGGCGCCACTGGTTCCAGCAGTACCGGGAGCGCTTCCCGGAGGAGGCATCTGGCGCTCTGCGGGACGGGCTCATGCGCGAACTGGCTGAGAGGGCCCGCGCCCGGTTCGGGGCACCGGACCCGTCGGGGCCGGAAGGAGAACAGCCGTGACCCCTCCCGTGAAAACGACCGGCGCCGCTCAGCCCCGGGCCGAGGAAGGCGACGAGATCGACGTCATGAGATCGATGCTCTACGGCCAACTTCTCACACAGGCCTTGTACGCCTGCTGTGAAGCGGGGGTCGTCGACCACCTGGCGATCCGTCCTCTGACGGCCGAGGAGCTGGCCCGCGAATGCGAGGTGCACGAGAAGTCCCTGTATCGGCTGCTGCGCGCACTGAGGGCCTTCGACATCCTCAAGGAGTCCGCCGACGGCCGCTTCACGCTCACCTCACTCGGCGAGACCCTCGCCCCCGGCTCCCCCGCATCCCTACGGTCGACCGCGCTCTTGGTGGGACGTGCCGTGGGACCGGCCTGGGGTGCTCTGGCACACACCGTCCGCACCGGAGATCCCGCCTACCCCCACGTCCACGGCCAGGGGTTCTTCGAGCATCTGGGAACAGACCCGGATCTGCGTACCGTGTTCGACGCCTCCCAGGAACGGGACGTCGAACGGGAGTTCCAGGCGGTCCACGCAGCTCTCGCGGGTTCCCTTACTGGAACCGTCGTCGACGTGGGAGGTGGGGACGGTGCCCTGCTGGCCCATCTGCTCGACGCCGAGCCGGAACTCTCCGGGCTCCTTGTGGACCTGCCCTCTGCGGTGGTGGCCGCTGAACGGCGCCTGTCCGACAGGGGTCTGGAGGGCCGCGCCTCGGTGGTCCGAGGCGACTTCTTCGAGCCACTGCCCGGCGGCGACCTGTACGTGCTGCGCGAAATCCTCCATGACTGGGATGACACCTCGTGCCTGCGCATCCTGACGAACTGTCGGCGATCGATGGGAACCGGCTCCCGTCTCGCCGTTGCCGAGTTGATCTACGAGCAGGACGGCGGTGAGGAATCCAGGCTCCCCGCACTCATGGACCTGTACATGATGTCGCTCTTCTCCGGGGCCGAACGCCGCATCGACGAGTTCCTGACCCTGATAGCAGAGGCCGGACTCACCGTGGAAAGGGTCCACCCCCTCGGAGGGGGCAAGGGGCTCCTCCTGTGCCGTCCCACAGAACCTCGTTCCTGAACGGAGCCACCGATGTCCGACAGCCCTTCACGTCACCTCCCCCTGACCGCCGCGCAGACCGGGTCCTGGTTCGGACACGAGCTGGACCCCACCGGCTCCGTGTACAACCAAGCCTCGTTCCTGGACATCCGGGGCTCTCTGGACCTCCCGGCCCTGTCTGCGGCGGTGCGACGCGCAGTCAACGAAGCGACGGCCTTGCACTGCCGTTTCGAGGAGGTGGACGGAGTTCCCGTTCAGGTCCCGACGGCGCCCGAGAACCGTCCCGTGCATGTGGAGGACCTGTCCGGACGCGCCGATCCCGAAGCCGCGGCGAACGCCTGGATGCGCGAGGACGTCTCTTCCTCGGTGGACCTGACCCGGGGTCCCCTGTTCACCCAGGCATTGCTCCGCCTGTCCGAACACCGCCACCTCTGGTACCAGCGATACCACCACATCGCGTTCGACGGTGTGGGCGTCATGCTCCTTTCCCGCAGGGTGGCCGCGCTGTACGACGCCGCGATCGAGGGGACCCCGCCCCCGACCGCCACCGGCCTCACCTTCGAGGACCTGATCGAAGCCGAACAGGCCTACCGAGCGTCCGACGAGTACACCCGTGATCGCTCCTTCTGGGCACACAGGTCGGACTCCCTACCCCGGCCCGTGATGTTGGGCGGGCCTCCCAGTCCGCCGGAGGCCTCCTACCTGCGCCTGGCCCGCACACTCGACGCCGATGTGCTGGCCGGTCTGCGCACGCGTTCCGAACGCCTGGGGCTGTCCTGGGCACGCGTGGCGGTCACCGCCGTCACGCGTCACCTGGCCGAGGTGTCCGGACGGCGGGACATGGTGATCAGCCTCCCGGTCACAGCCAGGACGACAGAGGCCGAACGCACGGTCCCGGGGATGCTCACGACCCTGCAACCGCTCGCCGTCCCGTGGGCCACCGGCCTCGACTTCGACGGACTCGCGCGCCGCACCTCTGAAGCGATCGGCCTGAGCCTGCGCCACCAGCGTTACCCCTACACCGACCTGCGCCGCGATCTGCATCCGGCCCCGGACGCCCCTCGCCTGTGGGGTCCCATCGTCAACGTTCTGAGCTTCTCGGGCGAACCCTCCTTCGGCGGCAACCCCTCGACACGAACCTGGTTCGCTATCGGTCCGGTGGACGACCTGGAGGTGATGCTCCACCCCCACCCCTCGGGCGAGCTGGAACTCATCGTCTGGGCCAACCCCTCCGTCCATTCGCGTACCGACTGCGCGGAATACCTGTTCGGATTCGCGTCGACGTTGACCGAGGTCGCGGCGGACCGCAACGAGCCGGTCCCGCCGGGGACGACCACCGCACCACGGAGAACACACGAGCACCGGACCGCGGGCCCGCGTTCCCTGACCGATCTGTTCGAGGAACAGGTTCGCGCCACCCCCGAGGCAACGGCCCTGCGCTATGAGGGAGACTCCCTCAACTACGCCGGACTCGACTCGCGCGCGGATCGGCTCGCCCGACACATCGTCGCGCTCGGAGTGGGGACCGAGGACCGTGTGGCCGTCGTCCTGCCCCGCGGCATGGACCATCCGACCGCGATCCTGGCCGTGCTCAAAGCGGGGGCAGCGTTCGTACCCGTGGACCCGGACGTGCCCGACGAACGTATCGCTCTGGTGTTGTCGGACGCCCGCCCTGCCCTGGTCCTGACGCACTCCTCGGTGGCTCCCCGCCTCCCCGAGGGTGTCCTCCCCCCGGTCGTTCTGGACGCTCCCGAGACGGTCGAGCGGATCGCACGCACCTCTGATGTCCGGACGCTTCCCGACCACGACGCCAACCGGGCCGCCTACGTGATCCACACCTCCGGTTCGACCGGGCATCCGAAGGGTGTGGTGGTGACCCACCGCGGTGTGGCCGGACTGGCTTTGGCGCACGCGCGCGACCTGGGAGTGGGTCCGGGCGACCGGGTCCTGCAATTCGCCTCGGCCGGCTTCGACGCCTCCTTCTGGGAGATGGTCATGGGCCTGCTGACCGGCGCGACCCTGGTCACGGCACCCAAACGCAGAATCGCACCCGGGGCGGGTCTGGCCTACCTGGTACGCACGGAGGCGATCACCCACCTCACCCTCCCGCCCTCCGCCCTCACCGCCCTGGATCCCACGAAGGACCTGGCGTCCGTACGTGTCCTGGTGGTGGCCGGCGAGGCCTGCTCGCCCTCCTTGATCGAGCGGTGGTCGGAGGGCCGCACCATGGTCAACGCCTACGGCCCCACCGAGACCACTGTGTGCGCGTCCATGGAGGTCGGAGTGGGCGGGACGGCAGGCCCGGCTCCCATCGGCGCTCCCCTGCCCGGCCTGAAGTTGTACGTCCTCGACCAACGACTCCGGCCCGTGGCCGTGGGGGACACCGGGGAGCTGTACGTGCGCGGTCCGGCACTGGCACGCGGCTATCTGGGACGTCCCGGCCAGACATCGGAGAGGTTCGTCGCCTGCCCCGACGGACCTCCCGGTTCGGTCATGTACCGGACCGGTGACCTGGTTCGCAGAACCACCCCGGACACCCTCCTGTTCGCGGGACGCTCAGACGAACAGGTCAAGGTCCGCGGACACCGGGTCGAGCCCGGCGAGGTGGAACGCTTCATCGAGTCGTTCCCCGGGACGGGACAGGCCGTCGTGATCGTCCGCCCCGACCACTCCGGCGGTTCCCTGGAGGCCTTCGTCGCCCCGGACAGCGTCGGCGGGAACGTCGAGGTCGACCAGCTTGAGTCCGCTCTCACCCGCTATCTGCCCGGTTACATGGTTCCGGGTCGCATCATCACGCTCGACGCCCTACCCCAGACCCCCAACGGCAAAGTCGACCGCGAACTGTTGGTGACCCGCTCACCTGAACACTCCTCCGGCCCGGACGACCCGGTCGAACACCTGATCCGACAGATCTTCATCGACGAACTGTCCGTCTCCAGCATCGGCCCGCACGACGACTTCTTCGCCATGGGCGGGCACTCGTTGTCGGCCGCCCGCACCGTCACACGGCTCCGCCGAGACCTGGGCGTGCGGCTATCGGTAGCCGACCTGTTCGACCATCCCACCGTTTCCACCATGGCCGACCGGGTGCTGGGAGCCGCCCGCAATACCCCGAACGGCCCCCCGCGGCCCGAACGTGTGGAGCACACCGGTCCGGTACCGCTCTCCCCAGCGCAAGAGGGGTTGTGGTTCCTCAACAGGATGAGCGACGCGCCCACGTACAACATCCCGCTAGTACTGCGAATGAGCGCCGAACCCGACAGGGAGGCCCTCTCCCTGGCCGTGTCGGACGTCATGGCCCGACACGAACCCCTGCGTACCGTCTTCCCCGAGGAGGAGGGCGTCCCCCAGCAGAGGGTTCTGCCGCCGGAACACGCCCCCCGTCTGGAGGTGGTCACCTCCGACGACCTGGAAGAGGATTTGCTCCGGGAGGCCTCCCGGCCGTTCGACCTGACAGCACAGCCCCCTCTGCGCGCTCGGCTGTTCACCACGGCGGGAGGGGAGCACGTCCTCCTGCTCACCCTCCACCACATCGCGGCCGACGGATCCTCGGTGGAACCACTCGTCACCGACCTTCGGCGATCCTACACCGCACGTCTGAGCGGCACGGACCCGGAGCTGCCCGTACCCGCGGTGACCTACCGGGACCACGCCGTGTGGCAGCACTCCCTGACCCTGGCGGGAGACTTCCAAGAACAAGTCGCGCACTGGCGAGAGCGGCTCCACGGACTTCCCGAGTCATTGGAGCTGCCCTCGGACCTACCGCACCCCACACGGAGGGACGGCCGTGGGGCACGTGTGGACTGGCGGTTGGACAAGACCCTGCACAGCGCGTTGACCGAAACGGCCCGCTCGACGGGCACGACCCCGTTCATGGTGCTCCAGGCCGGACTCGCGGCATTGCTCCAACGCATGGGGGCGGGTACCGACATTCCCTTGGGCACGACCGTGGCCAACCGGTACGACGAATGGAACCGCGACCTGGTCGGCTGCTTCGTCAACACGTTGGTGCTGCGTACCGACGTCTCGGGGCGTCCAAGCCTGCGCGAACTCCTGACCAGGGTGCGCGCCACCGACCTGGACGCCTATGCCCACCAGGAATTTCCCTTCACCCGTGTGGTAGAGGAGCTTTCCGCGGAACGCACTGGTCGGGAACGCGCCTTGTTCCAGGTCATGCTGTCCCTGCAGAACACGCCCCGCCCCTCCTTCCACCTGCCGGGTATGGACGTGACCCCGTCCACCCTGCCCACTGGAACCGCGCGTTTCGACCTCACCTTCGACCTGACCGAATCCCACGGACATGACGGTTCTCCTCAGGGAATGGAGGGTTTCGTCGAATACGCGACCGACATGTTCACGCCGCGGACAGTGCGATCCCTGGTCAAGCGTCTGAACACCCTGCTCGCACAGGCGATGTCCGAGCCCGATCGCCCACTGGCCGAGTTCGACATCCTGGACGAGGGCGAACACGGGCTGTTGTCCGCCCTGGGCCGGTCGTCCGAACCGGATTCCAGGAACACGGTCGATCGCGTGTTCGCCGAACGGGCCGCCGCCACACCTGACGCGCCCGCACTCGTCCAAGGCGCGGTCACCGTTTCCTACCGCGAGTTGGAACGGCGCGCCAACCACTTGGCACACCGGCTCCGCGACCAAGGGGTGCGCCCGGAGGTCCCGGTGGCCCTGCTACACGGCCGGGCGCCGGAGCTGGCCCTGGCCTCCTTGGCCGTTCTCAAGGCGGGGGGCTGTTACGTACCCCTGCACTCCGACCAGCCGGATGAGCGGTTGGTGGACATCCACCGCCGCAGCGGCGCCGGACCGGTGGTGGCGGACCCCGTGTCAGCCGAACGCGCCCGTGCCTTGTTCCCCAGTGTCCTGGTGGTCGACCCTCAGGACACGGAAGGGGCGGACCACCCCCCGGCCACCGGCGAGCACCCGGATCGGGCGGCCTACGTGATGTTCACCTCCGGTTCCACGGGGACGCCCAAGGGCATCACGGTGACACACCGGAACATCCTCGACCTGGCAGCGGACCACCGTTGGAAGAACGGCTCCCACCGTCGCGTGCTGGCGCACTCACCGCACGCCTTCGACGCCTCCACTTACGAGCTGTGGGTCCCCCTTCTGGGATCGGGCACGTGTGTACTGGCCCCGGCGGGCCGGTTGTCCATGACGGCTCTGGCCGAGACCCTGGCCGAAGGCCGGGTGGACGCGGTATTCCTCACCACGGCGCTGTTCGTCCTCCTGTCAGAGGAACAGCCCGAAGCCCTGCGCTCCGTACGGGAGGTGTGGACCGGCGGGGAACTGGCATCGGCACGCACAATGCACACGGTGATGAACACCTGCCCGGAGACAACGGTGGTCCACGTCTACGGGCCCACCGAGACGACCACTTTCAGCACCTGCCTGCCGTTGAAAGCGGCCCACGTCGACGGCGACCACGCCCCACCGATCGGACCGCCGATGGACGGTGTGCGCCACTATGTCCTGGACGCTGACCTGAGGCCGGTCCCCCCCTGGGTACGGGGCGAACTGTACATCGGTGGCGCCGGGGTGGCCCGGGGCTACCGAGGCGCCCCGGCGGCCACCGCCGAAAGGTTCGTCGCCGACCCCTTCGGCCCGCCGGGAACGGTCATGTACCGGACGGGCGACCTGGTGCGCTGGAACCACGACGGCGAAGTGGAGTTCGTCGGCAGGAGCGACGCACAGGTCAAGATCCGCGGTTTCCGCATCGAACCCGACGAGGTACGCGCCGCGATGCTCGCGGCCCCAGGCGTGGCGCAGGCCACCGTGGTCGTCCTCGGCGACACCTCGGAATCCCGGCACCTGGTCGCCTACGCCACACCACAACCGGAAGGGACCCTTCGCTCCGAGGAGATCCTGGCGCACCTCAAGGAGACCCTCCCCTCGTACATGGTGCCGAGCGCCGTCGTGCCCCTGGACCGTATCCCGTTGAACTCCAACGGAAAGATCGACCATGCCGCCCTGCCCGAGCCCTCAAAGTCCACGTCCGCCCGGCCCGCCCGCACCCCGCACGAAGAACTGCTCATCTCGCTGTTCGCCCAGGTGCTGGATGTGGACGGTGTGGGCGCCGACGACGGCTTCTTCGCCCTGGGCGGGCACTCGCTGTCGGCAACCAGGCTGGTCAGCCGTATCCGCGCCGCCACAGGGGTGGAGGTGCCGCTGCAAGCGGTATTCGATACTCCGACCCCGGCTGGGATCGCCCCGAGATTGACCGGCGGGGGTGAGTCCAGACCGGCCCTTCGTGCGTCAGAGCGCCCCGAGCACATCCCCCTGTCGTACGCACAGCGGCGCCTGTGGTTCCTGCACAGGCTGGAGGGTCCCGCCTCCACCTACAACATCCCGCTCTCCCTGCGGCTACACGGAATCCCTGACACAGATGCCCTGGCCGCCGCGGTGAACGACGTGGTGGCCGGACACGAGTCCCTGCGCACCGTTTTCCCCGAGAGCGGAGGGTTACCCGAACAGCGGGTGCTGCCCCAGGTGGAGGTCCCCCTCCACCAGTCCGCGACGACCGCGGAGGGACTCTCCGCCCGGCTGGTGGAGGCGGTCTCCCACCACTTCGACCTGGCCGAAGAGATCCCGGTCCGGGCCGAGCTGCTCTCGACCGCGCCCGACGATCACGTCCTTCTGCTACTGGTCCACCACATCGCCTGTGACGGTTGGTCCCTGCGCCCCCTCATGCGAGACCTGGCCGAGGCCTACGACGCCCGCACGCGAGGCACCGTACGGCTTCCCACCCTCGACCTGCACTATGCGGATTATACGCTGTGGCAGGAGACGGTCCTCGGCAACATCCGTGATCCTCGTGGTCGCGCCGCCCGCGACCTCGCCTACTGGCGGTCCCGGCTGCGTGGAGCCCCTCGTCTACTGGATCTGCCCACGGACCGGCCCCGGACTCGGGATCAGGACCACCGCGGCGACATCCATCGCCTTCGGCTCGACAGCGACCTGCACCGACGTGCGGTACGACTTGCCCAAGACCACGGCTGCACCCTTTTCATGGTGCTGCACGCGGCCGTGGCCACACTGCTCACCCGGCTCGGCGCGGGAACCGACCTGCCGCTGGGCAGCGCCATCGCCGGACGGACCGACGAAAGGCTCGACAACCTGGTCGGATTCTTCGTCAACACCCTGGTGCTGCGCACCGACACCTCCGGGGACCCCGAGTTTACCGAGTTGCTGCATCGGGTGAGGAGCACCGACCTGGAGGCCTACTCCCACCAGGAGCTGCCTTTCGACCTCCTGGTGGAACGGCTCAACCCCGACCGAGCACTCGGACGGCAACCCCTGTTCCAAGTGATGCTCGTACTACAGAGCGCGCCCGACGCCGACCTGCGCCTGGGTGACCTACGAGTCGAACCCGAACCCGTCTCCCCCGGCATCTCCAAGTTCGATCTGTCGTTCAGCTTGGAGGAGGAGTACGACGTCCACGGCGACGCCGCCGGGCTGAGCGGTTACGTCGAATACAGCACCGAACTGTTCGACGCCGAGACCGTGCAACACCTCGTCACCATGTTGGCTTCCCTTCTGGACGAGGCCACCGAGGCTCCGGAGACCCCCCTGTCCTTGCTCCCTCTGGACAACACGGCCGTCCGCTCCCGGTCCGAGCTGGAAGACCCCTCCGACACAGCGGCGGACCTGCTGGAGAGAACCGCGCGCCGCCAACCAGGCGCCACCGCCCTGGTGGGGCCGGACATGGAGCTCTCCTACCGGGAGCTCGACGCGCGAGCCGATCGCCTCGCGCGGGAACTCATGGACCTGGGGGCTGGCCCAGAGCGCGTGGTGGGACTCGTCCTGCCCCGTTCGGTCGACCTGGTGGTGGCCGCCGTCGCCACTCTGAAGACCGGTGCCGCCTACTTGCCGGTAAACCCCGATTACCCGGAGGCCAGGATCACCACGATCCTGGAGGACGTGCCCCCGGCCCTGCTGGTGACCCGGGAGACGGTCCTCCTTCCCCCTGCGGCCGATGCCATCGCACGCGTGGACGTGGACTCCCCTCGGACCTTGGCACGCACGGCCGCCCGGCCCACCGGGCTGCCCGCCTCGGTGAAGCGGGCCCGAGACCCTGAGCACCTGGCCTACACGATCCATACCTCGGGGTCCACCGGGAGGGCCAAGGCCGTCGGCGTCACCCACACGGGTGTCTCCGGCCTGGTCAAGGCACACCGGGAACGGCTCGGCGTCGGTCCCGGGGCCCGAGTGCTCCAGTTCGCCCCGTTCACCTTCGACGCGGCGTTCTGGGAGACACTCATGGGTCTGTTGACCGGGGCGGCCCTGGTCGTCCCACCCGCGGAACCGGCGTTGGCCGGAAACGACCTGGCCGAGACCGTCGCACGCCACGGCATCACACACCTGACGGTCCCGCCCTCGGCGCTGGCCTCACTCTCCCCGCAGGAGACCCTGCCCTCAGTTGAGACACTGGTGGTGGCAGGTGAGGCCAGTTCCCCGTCCCTGGTGGAACGCTGGTCTCGCGACCGAACCATGATCAACGCCTACGGACCCACCGAGACCACGGTGTGCGCGTCCATGAGCCCTCCTCTGGGACGTGAGGCCGAATACGTACCGATCGGTGACGACCTGCCCTCCACGCGACTGCACATCTTGGACGAGCGGCTGCGTCCGGTGGCCAAAGGTGTCACCGGGGAACTGTACGTCTCCGGTTCCGCGCTGGCCCGTGGCTACCTGGGCCGGCCCCGGGCGACGGCGGAGCGTTTCGTCGCCTGCCCGTTCGTCGGACCGGGTGAGCGCATGTACCGGACCGGCGACCTGGTCCGGCTCCGTTCCGACGGCGGTCTCGAATTCGTGGGCCGCGCGGACGACCAGGTCAAGGTGCGCGGTCACCGTGTGGAACCCGGCGAGATCGAATATGCTCTCGGATCCCACCCGGAGGTATCCCAAGCCGCCGTGATCCTGCGGGAGGACGACCTGGGCGGGTCTCTGGCCGCCTACGTCACCAGGCGTGCCCCCGATTCCTCAGCCGAGCGGCGGGACCACCACCTCGGCGACTGGCGGAACCTCTTCGACCGCCAGTACGAAGGCTCCGGTGATTCCTTCGGTGAGGACTTCAGGGGCTGGAACAGCACGATCACCAACACCCCGCTCCCGATAGAGGGGATGCGTCGCTGGCGGGACGCAGCGGTGGAGGGTGTCCTCCGGCTGTCGCCCCGCCGGGTACTGGAGATCGGTACGGGCACCGGCCTGATTCTGTCCCGCGTCGCACCGCACTGCGAGGAATACCACGGCACCGACATCTCCGTGTCGGCCGTAGACGCGCTCTCCGCGCAACTCGACGGCCACCCCGAACTGCGCGATCGGGTACGCCTGTCCGCTCGCGCCGCGGACGACCTCTCCGGTCTCCCCTCCGGTCACTTCGACTCCGTCGTCCTGAACTCGGTTGTCCAGTACTTCCCCGACCAGGACTACCTCACCGAGGTGTTGGACCGTGTGTTGAGCCTGCTCGCCCCCGGTGGTGCCGTATACGTGGGGGACGTGCGCAACCTGGACACACTCGCGCATCTGCAACGCGAAGGCGCGCTGGAGCGCGCCAAACCCTCGGCCCGGCTGCTCGACGTGTGCTCGACCGCGGTGCTGGGCACACTCGACGAACGGGAGCTGTGCCTATCCCCTGCCTACTTCCGCACTCTGGCGGAGAGCCACCCGCTGATCGCCGGGGCGGACATCCGCACCAAGGGGGACTCCGAGAACGTCCCCTGGGAATTGGCCGCCCACCGATACGAGGTGGTGCTCCGGACGGTGGGAGCCCCGGAGTTCACGCCCACGGTCACCCGTGAACTGCGCTGGGACGAGAATCCGGGGACGTTGGATTCCCTGGACCGGCTCCTACGCGAGGACACGACCGGTGCCCTGCTCGTGCGTGGTACTCCGAACCCCCTGTTGGCCCGGGCCGAAGCACTGGACACCTTGGTGACGGACCTGCCCGGTGAAGCGACCGTGGCGGCGGTGACGGCCGACCTCGACGCGGCGACCGACCCCGCCCACCACTCCATCGCCGCGCTCCGGCGGACCGTGGCCGACCATCGACGGCCCGTGGTGCCGGTCCCCTCCTCGGACTCACCCTTCCGGGTGGACCTTTACCTTCTCCCCAACGGTTCCTCCTCGGAAGGATTCGTCCTCCCGTCGTCGAGTGGCCCCGCCGGTCACGAGACGCTGGCGAACCGCCCCCGGTCAGCGGGTGAGGACGAGGCCCTGATCCTCGACCTGCGCGCCCACCTGGCCGACCGGCTGCCCCACTACATGCTCCCTTCCTCCTACCGGGTACTCGATCGAATGCCCCTCACCCGGCACGGGAAGATCGACCGTTCCGCGCTCCCGAGGCTTTCCGCCCGCAGGGGTGGCGGACGTCCTCCGGGCTCACCCAGGGAACAGATCCTGTGCGACCTTTTCGCCGACATTCTGGGGGTGGAGGAGGTCGGTACCTACGACGACTTCTTCCACATGGGCGGTCACTCACTCCAGGCGACCCAGGTCGTCAGCCGTGTCGGTACGGTGCTGGGTTTCCGGATCGACGTCCGCGACGTCTTCCGGGCGCCCACCCCCGCGGCTTTGGAAGCCCTCATCGCCGAAGCCTCACCCGTACCGTCCCTGCCTCCCCTGCGCCCCCGTGCGGAGCCGGGCGACCGTCCTCTCTCCTACGCGCAACAACGGTTGTGGTTCCTCCAGCGGCTGGAAGGCTCCGGTCACACCCACAACATCCCGATGGCGCTCTCCTTGACCGGGGAGTTGAATGCCACCGCTCTGAGCGCCGCTGTTCAGGACCTGGTCGACCGCCACACCGTCCTGCGCACCGTGTTCCCCGAGGAACGCGGGCGTCCCACACAGCGGGTGCTGCACCCGGCCTCGGCCCGGATCGAGATGGAACGGCACACCGCGGACCAGGACACGCTGGCCGATGAACTGTCCCGGGCAGCACAGGAACCCTTCGACCTCGCCGTTGAACGGCCGCTGCGCGCGCACCTGTACACGCTCTCTGCCAACGAGCACGTGCTGCTGTTGTTGGTGCACCACATCGCCGGGGACGGTTGGTCCTTTCGCCCCCTGATGAACGACCTCGTCACCTCTTACAGCGCCCGGGCGAACGGATCCGTGCCCGAACTGCCCACCCTCCCGGTGGAGTACTCCGATTACGCGTTGTGGCAACGGGAAGTAATGGAGGCCCCCGAGGGCCCCGCACAGGCACAGATGGAATTCTGGCGCACCACCCTGGACGGCGCACCGCAGACCGTTACCCCGCCCACCGATCGGACACGCCCGGACGTCCCTTCCCACCAGGGCGGAACAGTCCAGTTCTCGCTGCCCGCCGCGCTCCACGCGGAACTGCTGGAGATGGCCCGTGACCGGGGAGTCACCTTGTTCATGGTGCTGCACACGGCACTGTGCGCGCTGCTGACCCGGATGGGCGCGGGGACTGACATCACGGTCGGTACTCCTGTGGCGGGACGGTCCGACCCGATCCTGGACTCACTGGTGGGGTTCTTCGTCAATACCCTGCCCCTGAAGGTGGACACCTCCGGCGACCCCACGCTGGCGGAACTGCTCGGCCGTGTGCGAAACACCGACCTGGAGGCCTACAGCCACCAGGACGTCCCCTTCGAACGTCTGGTCTCCGAGCTCTCCCCGGAGCGGCGTACCGATCAGGCCCCGTTCTTCCAGGTGTTGCTGGCCCTGAACAACACACCCTCGCCCGAAGCGGAACCGCCCGGGTTGCGGATGCGCGCGATCCCGGTGGACACCGGCACCTCGCGCCTGGACCTGACCTTTGGTTTCACCGAGGAGAGGCGAGGCGGCGCCCCCGGCGGCCTGCTCGGAGGGATCGAGTACAGCACTGACCTGTTCGACCACACCACCGTAGAGAAACTCGCCGACCGGTTCAGACACACACTTTCCGTGTTGATCGCCGACCCGTGGCTACGCCTGCGCGAACTGGACGTGCGCACCGCGGTGGAACGTGGCAGAACCGACCACACATCGGGCTTGCCCGACCCAGTGCCCGACACCGCGCTGTCGATGTTCGAACGTCAGGTCCGTGCCACCCCACAGGCCGCAGCGGCCGTCTGCGGTGACGACCTGCTCACCTACGAAGAACTGGACGCCCTGGGCGATCGCCTCGCACGCGAACTGGTCGACCGCGGTATCCGAACCGGGGACCTGGTCGCCCTCGCTTTGCCCCGCGACCTCGACATCATCGTGGGTATCGTGGGCGCGTGGAAGGCTGGAGCCGGGTACGTGGCGTTCGACACCGGCCACCCCGCAGAGCGCATCACCGAACTGTTCGCCACGTCCTCCGCGCGGATCCTGATCAGCGGTGCCGACCCAGTCGACCTCCCCGACCACCTGCCTCGCCTCGACATCCGTTTCGTCCACCGATCTCCGGCTGCGCAGCGGACGAGGCCGGTCACCGACGCCGAACGGGGTCGTCCCGTCGATCCCGAGGACATGGCGTACGTGGTGTTCACCTCCGGCTCCACGGGACGTCCCAAAGGAGTGGCGATCCGCAACGCCGGACTCGCCAATACCGCTGTCGCCTCCGCGAACGAGCTGGGCGGCCTCGGCACCGGCTCACGGGTTCTCCAAACGGCCTCCCCTGCCTTCGACGGGGCGGCCTGGGAGATGTGCGCACCGATCCTGAGCGGGGCCGCCGTGGTCCTACCCGGCGGTGGGGAACCCCTGGTGGGTTCGCTCGTCTCGGACCTGGCGCACCAGCACGATGTCACGCACCTGGCGATCGTGCCGTCAGTGCTGGCCACCGTCCCCCCGGACAGCCTCCCTAAGGGACTGGTCATGTATGTGGTGGGTGAATCGTGCCCCGAACACCTTGTTCGGCTCTGGCACGGCCACTCGCGCATGCTCAACGCCTACGGTCCCACCGAGACCACCGTCTCAGCGACCGTCACCGACCCCCTGGGCTCTGTGGCCCCTCCGCACCTGGGATCCCCGATCCGAGGCGTGACGGTACGCCTGCTGGAAGCCGGACTGCAACCGGTCCCCGACGGCACCGTGGCAGAGATCTACCTCGCGGGCCCCGGGCTGGCCCGGGGGTACATCGACCGGCCGGACCTGACCGCCGAGCGCTTCGTCGCCGACCCTTTCGGGCCTCCCGGTGCGCGGATGTACCGGACCGGCGACCTGGCCCGCCGCCACTCCGACGGGTCCGTGCACTTCGTAGGCCGTTCGGACCAGCAGTTCAAGCTGAACGGGCAGAGGGTGGAACCCTCGGAGATCATCGCCGCAGCCGTCGACCACACCGGGGTAGCCGACGCCGCACTGCACCTGTACTCCGACGGCCACGCTGCCCCCAAGCCGATCTGTTACGCGGTTCCGGTCAGGGGAGGGGCCGAGGTTCCCGGCCCCGAAGAGATCCGCGAACACATGGCTCGGATTCTGCCTTCGGCCATATTGCCCGCACACGTGGTCGTGCTCGACGCCCTGCCCTTGACGGATACAGGGAAACTCGACCGTGCGGCCCTGCCCGCCCCGTCGGCCCCGACCGCGCGCCGTCACGCAACGGCCGCCCCGGAGGTGGCGGCCATGGCCGCGATCTTCGCCGATGTGCTGGGGGTGACCGAGGTGGACCCGCACCGGAGTTTCTTCTCTCTGGGCGGGGACAGCATCCTGTCCGTCCAGGTGGTCGCCCGTGCGGCCGAACGCGGACTCGCCATCGGCCCACGCGATGTCTTCCGTACGCCCACGGCGGCTGGCCTTGCCGTCACCGCGGCGGAGAGAACCGGAGAGGACGAGACCGTCTCCGAATCCATCACGACCGATCCGGGCCCGGTCCCCTTGACCCCGGTGGTCGAGTGGCTCCGGGAGCAGAACGCCCCGATCGACCGTTTCCACCAGGCTCAGGTGTTCCTCACACCGGCGAACGCGGACCGGGGCAGGCTGCTCTCCACCCTCCAGGCCCTGCTCGACACCCACGACATGCTCAGGTCCCGTTTGGGCGTGGACGAGGACGGCCGCTGGCGTTGGGAGACCACCGAACCCGGGACTGTGCGGGCCGAGCACATCCTGCGGCGCGTGCCAGTCGCGAAGCACTCCGAGAACGAGCTTTCGGAGGTCATCGCCGAGGCCGCGGCCGGGGCCGCCGACGCCTTGGCCCCGGACCGGGGCGACATGGTTCGCGTGGTCTGGTTCGACAGGGGCGGGGAAGGTTTCGGACACCTGTTGGTGGTCATCCACCACTTGGGCGTCGACGCGGTCTCGTGGGGTGTCATCGCCGCTGATCTGGGCACCGCCTGGCGCGCCCTCGAGCAGGGGCGCACCGTGGCCCTCCGGCCTCCCCTACCCTTCCGTGCCTGGGCGGAGGCGCTGCGAAAAGAGGCCACCTCCCCCACCCGTACAGCCGAGGCCGACCAATGGGAACGGATGCTGTCGACCACCCCGCCGGTTCTTCTCCCTCCGCCTTCGGATCCGCTCCAAGACATGTGGGGCCGAGCCCGGCACCTGACCATCGAACTCCCGGAGGAACTGACCGCAGCCCTCATCGGACCGGTTGCCGAGGCGTTCCACGCCGCCGTACCCGATTTGCTGCTCACCGCCCTGCTGTACGCCGCCGCCGAGCACCGGGCACGCCAGGGCCAGGACCCCTTCCCCGGGTTGCTGGTAGAGGTGGAGAACCACGGCCGTGAACACGTGGCCGACCATCTGGACCCCGGACGCACCGTGGGCTGGTTCACGAGTGCCCACCCGCTCCCGTTGTCCTGGCCCTACACGGACCCGACCGCACAGGACAAGGGGCGACGGCTCTCCGACGCCGTGAAACGGGTGAAGGAGTCCGTTCGTGCCCTTCCCGACCGGGGGTTCGGCCACGGGCTGCTGCGTTACCTCAACCCGGCCACCGCCGAACAGGTCGCGGCGCCCAGACCGGCTGACATCGGATTCAACTACCTGAGCCGTTTGCCCGAGTCCACACCAGCGGCGTGGGGGCCCTCCCCCGCCGGAGCCGCCGTCGGCGGCGGCGCCGACCCCAGGATGCCCCTGGCCCACGCCCTGGACCTGAACGCGGCTGTCCGCGGCTCGCGACTGATCACCACTTGGACCTGGGCCCCGACCTGCCTCACTCAGGAGGAGGCACACGCCCTGGCTGAGGACTGGCGGACGGCCCTGGAGACCATCGCAGCCCACGTCGCCGAGGGGGAGACAGGCGGTCATACCCCGTCCGACCTGCCACTGCTGGACTTGGATCAAGAACAGATCGAAGAGATCGAATCCGTTTGGAGGGACACGCCGTGACCTCTCGGACCATCGCCGACATCTGGCCGTTGACACCCCTTCAGGAAGGGTTGCTCTACCACCACTCAGTGGACGGGAAGGAAGGGCCGGACGTCTACAACGTCCAGCTCTCCATCGACCTGGACGGACCGTTGGTCCGTGCGTGCCTCAAGGAGGCGTTCGGCTCCGTACTGGAGGCGCATCCCAACCTGCGGGCCGGGTTCCTCCAACGGAACGGGGGTTCACCCGTCCAGGTGATCCCAGAAGAGGTCACCGCGCCGTGGCAGGAGGTCGACCTCCGCGAACTGTCGGTCCAAGAGCGTGAGAGCACCCTGAGCGAACTCGCCGCGCAGGAGCGCCTGCGACGCTTCCGGCTCGAGCGCCCCCCTCTGATGCGGGTGCTCCTCGCGGAACTGGCCCCATCGCGGCACCGACTCGTCCTCACCAACCACCACATCCTGATGGACGGGTGGTCCGCTCCACTGCTGATCGCCGAATGGTCCGACCGTTACCGGGCTTGCCTGTCCCACGGGGCCGTCGGCACCGTACCCGCTCCGCCCTCCTACCGCGATCACCTCGTGTGGCTGTCCCGACGTGACCGCGAGAAGGATCTACAGGCCTGGAAGGAAGAACTGACGGGGCTCGAGTCCCCCACCCTCCTGGCCCGGACGGCACCTCCAGGGGCGGTTCCGGCACTTCCCGGACGTGTCGGTGAGGATCTGACCATAGAGGAGACCGAGGCGCTCACCTCGATGGCGCGAGAACACGGCCTGACGCTCAATTCCGTTGTCCAGACAGCCTGGGCCCTGGTGCTGTCCAGGATCACCGGCCGCGACGATGTCGCCTTCGGATCGATCGTCTCCGGTCGTTCCCCCGACATCGAGGGGGTCGAACGCATGATCGGGTTATTCATCAACACCGTTCCGGCGCGGACGATCCTGAATCCCAACGCGACACCGGTGACCGCGGCCTTGGAAACCCAGCACCGGCGTACCCGCATGCTCGAACACCAGCACGTGGGACTGGCCGAGACCCACCGGGCCTGCTCGATGCCGCGCATCTTCGACAACGTGGTCGTCTTCGAGAACTACCCTCGTATGGCGCCCGACACCGACCCTTCCGAGGACGAACTCACCTTCCATATCCGGGAGGGGCTGGACGGCACCCACTACCCAGTGACCCTGATCATCGTCCCCGGGCCCCGCCTGCACATACGGCTGGATCACCGGACCGATCTGGTGGACCGTCAACGGGCCACCGCCCTGACCGGGCACCTGCGACGGACTCTGCGTGCCTTCGCGGAACGACCCGACTCTCCCCTGGAACGCGTCGACGTCTTCGGGCTGAGTCGAGCGCTCCGCGTCGGCGAGCAGGGCGAGGACGTCCCCCTCCCTAAGGGCACTGTCCCGGAGCTACTCGAAGAGCGGGCGAGCTCCCACCCCGACCTACCCGCCCTGTACACGGACGGCGCCGAACTCGACTACGGGGAGCTGCACACCCGTGCGAACCGGCTGGCCCACCATCTGCTGTCCCTGGGGTGTGGTCCGGAACGGATCGCGGCCCTGGCCCTGCCCCGAGGTGTCGACCTGGTAGTGGCCCTAGTGGCCGCGGTCAAAGCCGGCAGTACGTACCTCCCCATCGATGTGGACCACCCCCCGGACCGTATCGGGGCGACACTGACCGACGCCCGCCCCCACGTGGTGATCACGAGCGCTTCGACGAGCGCTTCGATCGTCCGGGAACTCGAACGGGCCCCGCATACCGACATCGTCGTCCTCGGCGCCCCCGCCACCGATGCGGCGGTGGCGCGCCGCCCCGACCACACCCCCGACGACCTGGACCGTGGTACTCCCCTCACACCCGGCTCCGCGGTCTCCGTCATCTACACGTCCGGGTCGACCGGAACCCCCAAGGGTGTGGTCGGCACACAGGAAGGACTGGTGAACCGGCTGTCCTGGTTCGGCGAACTGTGCGACTTCGGTGACGGGCGCACTGAGCAGATCACACTGTGCGCGAAGAGTTCACCGGCATTCATCGACGGCACCGTGGAAATCCTTCAGACACTGGCGCACGGTGGCCGGGTCGCCCTCGCCGACGCGCGTACCGCCCGGGACCCGGAACTGTTGGCGGAGTTCATCGCGTCGACCGGGGCGAGTGTGCTCGTGTCCGCGCCCAGCCTGTTGGAGGCGCTTCTCGACGCTACCGAGGATCGCCGCGACCTGCTCGCAGGATGCCGCCTCCTGGCGGCCAGCGGAGAACTCCTACCGCCCGTTCTGGCCACGCGCGTGGCCGAGCGGTTCAGGAACGCGCGGTTGGTGAACTTCTGTGGATGCACCGAGGCGTCGTGTGAGAGTCTGCACGGGTTCTGCGGTCACGATGACGCCCCCCTGGGGCTACCGATCCACAACACCGGGGCTCTGGTCTTGGACGCGGCCCTCTTCCCGGTACCCCCGGGTGAAGTGGGCGAGCTGTACTACACCGGCCCCGGTGTGACCCGCGGTTACCTCCGGCGACCCGCGGACACCGCCGAACGCTATCTCCCCTCGCCCTATGGGCCACCGGGGACACGGATGTACCGCAGCGGTGATCTGGTGCGACGCAGGGTCGACGGCCGACTCGACTTCGTCGCGAGAGCGGACGCCCAGCTCAATGTGCGTGGGGTGCGCGTCGAACCCGGGGAGGTCGAGTCGGCGCTGCGTTCACTGCCGGCTGTACGCCAGGCTGTCGTCTCGGTACACGGGGACACTCCGGCCGGGAACCGACTCATCGCCCACGTGACCGCCGATCCCACCGAGACGGGGACCACGGACACGGCCCGGATGCGGGCGGGGTTGGCCGGCCTCCTGCCCCCGCACGCGATACCTTCCGGGCTGGTCGTCCTGGACGAGTTCCCGCGCACCCCCACCGGCAAGATCGACCGCGCGCGGCTACCCGCACCGGTGTCGTCGGCGCAAGCCCCCGGCACCCCGGACGAAGCTCTCTTGTGCTCGGTGTACGCGGAAGTGCTCGGGCTCGACCGCGTCGGTGTGAACGACGACTTCTTCGACTCCGGCGGGCACTCGCTACTCGTCCCCCGTCTGGCCGCGCAAGTGCGTGCCGAACTGGGCGAAGACGTCTCGTTTCGGGACCTCCTGGAAGCTCCCACACCCGCCCTGCTGTCGATCCGTCTACGCGGAGACGGAGGCTCCAGCGACGGCTTCGAACCCCTCCTGCCGCTGCGCCGTGAAGGTTCCGAACCACCCCTGTTCTGTATCCACCCGGCCGGCGGTTTCGGCTGGTGCTACACCGGCCTGTTGAGCCGTTTGGACCGCCGGATCCCGATCTACGCGCTTCAGGACGAAGGGTTGAGCGGGGGGCACGCGGACCGGCCCCTGCCCGAGACCGCGCGAAGCTACGTCGCACGTATACGGAGGATCTCCCCGAAGGGCCCCTACCGGCTCCTGGGGTGGTCCTTCGGAGGACAGGTGGCCCAGGCCATGGCGGCCGAGTTGGAACAGGAAGGGGAACAGGTGGAGCTCCTGGCTCTACTCGATTCCTACCCGCCCGCCGTCCTTCCGCCCTACTCCTCCATGGCTCCCGACGAGGCCGTACGTTTCCTCCTGACGGAGTACTTCGGGCTTCCCAGAGTCGAGGACATCAACTCACCGGAGGACGCCGCACGGCTACTCCGCGAATCCGGCCGGGCCGACCTGCCCCCGGAACGGCTCACGGCGATCCGGGACTGCCTGGACCGCACCTCACGGGCGGCCCGTTCCTACCACCCCTCTGTGTGCCGCGCTCCGACTCTCCACTTCCGTGCCACCCAGGGGTGGGAAGAGACACCGCCTTCCCCCTCTTCGTGGGACCCCTTTGCAGAAACGGGTCTGACGTCGCACGACGTCCCGACTGACCACGCGGGGATGACGAGCCCGACGGCCCTCGACCACATCACCCCCGTCCTCGGGAAGGCATTGTCCCCGAGCGCGCCCAGACCTCTCCCCTGACCACCGAGGACCACACCCCACCCCACCGGACGGAGCACCGGATATGAGCGACAACACCACCAACCCCTTCGAGGACGAGCAGGGCACCTACCTGGTCCTGGTCAACGACGAGAACCAGCATTCCCTGTGGCCCTCGTTCGCCGGGGTGCCCGCCGGGTGGCGACAGGCCTTCGGCCCCGCCGCCCGGCACGAGTGCCTGGAACACGTCGAGTCCTCATGGACCGACATGCGACCGCAAAGCCTCATCGAAAGGATGAGTCAGGAGAGCACGACCTGAAGGACTCGTTGATGGAGCGCGCGCAGACAGAACCCGTACCGACCGACACCCCCGATCACCTCGGAACGACACCGCAGGAACTCTCTGATATCGACCTGGCCGACCCGGACCTTTACCGCGAAGGACAGCCCGAGCCCCGGTGGGCCCGGCTGCGGGCCCATGCTCCCGTACACCGCAACCCATGTAGGGGCGACCGGGACTCGTTCTGGGCCGTGACCACACACGACCTCGTCTCCCATGTGCTGAAGTCCCCGGAGACGTTCATCTCCGGGGAGGGCATGCGGCTGGGAACCTCCCCCGCCGCCGTCGAAGCGGCCTCCGGGCGGCTGCTCATCGTCTCTGACGGGCGCCTGCACGCCGGCCTACGGCGTGTGGTGGGTGCGGCGTTCACCCCCCGCATGGTGGAGAAGCTGACGATCGGAGTACGACGCACGGCCAAGGAGGTGGTCGACGAGCTCCTCGAACGGGGCACGTCCGATCTGCCACAGGTGGTCGCCCGGCTCCCGGTCACCGTGATCTGCGACCTTCTGGGTGTTCCCGAGTCAGACCGCAGCTTCATGCTCGACAACACGATGAAGGCGTTCGACGGTTCCACCCCGCCGCTGGAGGCGGCCGAAGCACACGCGGACATCCTGGTGTACTACAGCACCCTGATGGAGTACCGGCGCCGGGCTCCGGGAGACGACGTGGTCAGCGCCCTGGTGCACAGCAGGGTGGGCGGCCGCCCGCTCACCGATGACGAGATCCGGCTCAACTGCGACGGGCTGATCTCGGGGGCGAACGAAACCACGCGTCACGCCATCGTGGGGGGTGTTCGTGCCCTCATGGAACATCCGGATCAGTGGCGCCTACTACGTGACCGGCCCGATCTGCTCTCCGGGGCTGTGGAGGAGATCCTGCGCTACACGAGCCCTGCACTCCACATCATGCGCACGGCCGCCCACGGGACCGAGCTGGGAGGACAGACAATCGCGAAGGGGGACAGCGTCACCCTGTGGCTCGGCGCGGCCAACCGAGACGAACAGGTCTTTCCCTCCGGCGAACAGTTCATCGTCGACCGAACACCGGCCACACGCCACCTGGCCTTCGCTCACGGTCCGCACTTCTGTGTGGGTTCAACCCTGGCGTCCTTGGAACTGAGGGCCGTGTTCCAAGAGTGGATCAACCGGGTCGGTCAGGCCGCGCCCACGAGCGCTCCCGTCCGGCTGCGGTCCAACCTGATCTGGGGTTACGAGTCACTACCGATCACTCTTGCCCCGACCTGAGCAAACGCCCGGGTACCAGGCCGCGCCTCGCGACCTGGTACCCGGCCTGGAACCGTGAGGTGGCGTCCAACCGTCGAAGCAGATCAGCCACGTATCTGCGGTACGTACGCACGGAGATGTCGAGTCTACGAGCGGCCACCTCGTCCTTGAGCCCTTGGGCCAGGCACAAAAGGACCTGGTCACAGATGTCGTCATCCCAGGCCTGCCGGTGGAACAGCGACAGATCGATCGCCTCCACCCACAGGAACTGGAACATGCGGTTCAAGAGCCCGAGGATGTCCTCGTCCCGTACCAGCAGGAAACGTTCGGCTCCATTCCATGCGGCGGCCATGATCAGCCCGGACCTCTCTCCGAGCAGGAGTGAGGCGGGCAGCTCATGGCCGGTCACCCTCTGGCCTCCCGGCCGTAACAGCTTCTTCTCCCACACGGACAGTCCCAGGGCCGCGGATTCCGTGAGGAGAGAGTCCACCTCGTGACCGGTCGAACGGATTCGGCGGTGCACCAGAGCCGAGTGGAAACCCTTCGCCTCAGACGGTGCCGCCCGGATCTCCCGAATCGGACCGGATCCGGCCTCGGCGAGGAATCCGTCGAGGGAACGTTCTCCGCCCCTTGCGCTGAAGACAGCGCCGCGGTGATTTCGCTTCTCCCCCTCCAGAACCTTGTCCGCGAAGTCCCGGATGCCGTGCAGAGCCCGTTCCAACGCAGCCGGTGTATCGAAAACGTCCGGTGCGGCGGGGGTATTCGAGTCGGTACCCTCCCCCGACCGCGCCGGCGGCGAGGACCGAACCTCGCCCATCGGATCTTCTGGGTATCTGATGATGGACATGGAATTACGCCACCTTCCCCCGTAGGCGCCCGTCACCCGGTAGCCGCTGCCACCCAGGCGCTCACGAAACCGGGTCAGCCGGTCAGCTGGAGAGTCGTCGCAGCCGTAGCACCGCGATGGGTACCAGGACCAAGATCATCCCCACAGACCACGCGGCGGACAGCCAGGGCGCGGAGCCCGCGTCCTGCCCGTTGAACCAGGCGCGCAGTGTGTCGGTGATGAGCGTGACCGGGCTGTTCGCGGCGTAGGCACCCAACCAGCCCGGCATGGATTCGACCGGAACGTAGATCGAACTGATGAAGGCGAAGGGGAAGAGCCAGGCGAGCATGCCCGACTGCGCCGCCTCGACACTGCGAAGAAGCAGGCCCGCGACAGCCCCCAGCCAGGAAAAGGAGAAACCGAACAGAAGCAGGAGCGCGAAGCCACCGAGGATCTGGCCGAAGTCCCCGTGGAAGCGGAAACCGATGATCAGCCCGCACACGATCATTACGGTCAAGGCGATGACGTTGCGCAGGACCTCCGAGCCGACCCTTCCGATCAGGATCGCGGCACGGCTCATTGGCAGGGAGCGGAACCGGTCCATAACCCCGCGCTGCATGTCCTCGGCCACCCCGACCGTCACGATCGCCACCGCGGTGAACACGATCATCTGGACAAAGAGGCTCTTCCCAGATGAAGGTGTAGGTCGGCCGGGCGCGTCGGTCCGCAGATAGACGTCGAGGTCTCCCGACGATGGAGGTTCCTACGCCATCCATCCGAAAGACCTCGACGTGCCCGACGCTACCC
>NZ_BAAGZJ010000075.1:0-38639 GCF_054778635.1 Nocardiopsis nanhaiensis | reverse complement strand
CCAGTTGGAGTCAAAAACGAGGGTGACCGTGACTCCAGGAAGGGGGTTGGGCTGGCTCCGGGTCCCCGTCCGAGTCCTCCCCCTTGTTGCTGCGGTTGCGGTTGCGGTGGGAGGGACGACCCTGCCACGTCGAGGCCTCCGGGTTGGTCTCCCTGCGGTACTTGAGCCGGTTGTGGTCCGAGCAGAGTGGCTGGATGTTGTCCGCGCTGGTGGACCCACCGGCCGAGAAGCTGATCTTGTGGTCGGCCTCCGACCCACTGGCCGGGAAGTTGCAGCCCTGGTACCAGGCGCAGGTGGTGTGACCGAACATCCCCGCATCCCGCAGAGCACCCGTAGCGTCGCGCTGGGTGCGGCCCACGTCCAGCACCCGGTCGCCCTTGGGGGAGGTGATCATCCGGCGCAGCAGACTGTTGGGGGCCAGGGCACGGATCGCGGCCATGGAGACCACCTGCCCGTCCTGGGTCATCGCCGGACCCGCACCCTCGGTCTGGTTCTGGAGGCCGAGGAAGGTGGGCAGGGGCACCATGATGTTGATCATCGCCACCGCAGCACGCTTGCGATCCTGACCGCCCTTGCTGCCCTTGCCGTCTTCGGCCTGCCCCTCGGCACCCCCGGCGCTCTCGGTGAGGTGGGATGCGGACCGGACCAGGTTCATGAACGCGTCATACATCCGCTCCGAGGACGACACGTGCAGCCTCTCGGGGTCATACTCCGACTCGTGGGCCTTGAGCACACACCTAAGCTCCTCGGCGTGCTCACCCGGACCCCAGAGCTCGAACAGGTGAGTGCCATCAAAGGTGCGCACCACACGCGCACCACGGGCGTCGAAGGCGGCCTGGTACTGCTCCTCCACCACCGCCGGGTTGTACTGGGCCAGCAGCTCCCGGCCCAGCCGGTGAATGTCGGAGGTCGACATCGCCGGCTCCCTGGCCTTGGAAGCCAAAATCCCGGCCTCCACCATCCGCCGGAAGAGGCCAGCATCCGGGTAGCGGCCAGTGTTGCGCGCCCCCACCGCCTTATCAGCGGCCTTGCACACCGCCACCGCCTCCCCGATCGACAACAACCCGGAGTCCAGGCCCTGGCGGGTGGCGGGCAACTCCTGAGCAAAGAGCCTGCGGGCCAGCTCGGCGCGCCCGTTGGCCTCAACGGGGGCCATCCCCACCGAGTGGATCAGCCAGTTCTGCACCGACCTCTGCCCACCCGCCTCCAACAGGGTCCCGGCCGCCTCCAGCTGCGCCAGACGCAGCAGCATCGCAAGCTGGGCCTGGTCGAAGTCCTCGAACACCTGCGAGATCACATCCAGGACCTGGCCAGCTGCTCCGGTCGGGGGCACCTCCGCCATCTCCGAGGTGATCTTTCCCCGGGCGGTGCGCGTGGCGGCCACGGCGGGGGTGTTTCCCGCCGTGTTCCCGCACTGCCCGAAAGAAGAAGTCATACCACTAAGGATACCAAGAAAGGCACAGAAAGGACCTATCCCGGGGGTTACACAACACTTACCCAGCCACCCAAACCCGCCTTTTCCTTCCCCGGAAATAAGCCACCAGGAAAGGAGTCCTCAGCCCTCTTGTGCATTTTCAGGAAAAGCGGACAAATGTGTTCCAGCATGGAAATGATCTTGCTACCAGAAGTAATCTCGCCGCGAACATTGACCAGCCGCGACACCCGCAACCGGTCGACTCCGGCGCAGGGACCCACCCGGCCGAAGGCCGTGCTGTTCGGGGTTCGCTGCCCACATTGACCAGCCGCGACACCCGACCCGTCGACGCTCCGGCGCAGGGGCAGGCATCGGCCGCCAGGCCGAGGGGGTTCCGTTTTTCGGGCGGAGCCCGAAAGGGATCGGACCTCGACCACCCGTCCCCCTTTCCCGATAGCCGCCAACCCGCCGTCGTAGCGGAGCGGGTCAAGGTGGAGCGCCGTTGACGCGCGAAGCGCTCGATGGCGACGACCTTGAGGCGCGCAGCGGAGACGGCCACAATTTTGCGGCGGGAAAGGAGGACACCGTCAACCGACAGAAAAACCCCAGACAACAGATAAATCATATCCACCGATAGCCCGTCGTTCAGCTGACCGGGAGGTGCGTTACGCCGGGCGTTCTGTCAGGCCGGGCGTTCTGTCAGGCCGGGCGTTCCGTCAGGCCGGGAGGTGCGTCAGGCCGGGAGGTGCGTCAGGCCGTGGCGCCGTGTTCCTTGCGGTACTGGCCGCAGAGCCGGTCCGCGTGCCTGATGGGTTCGGGGATCCGGTACTTGGGCGACATCCGCAGGATGAGGTCGGCGGCGCCCGCAAGGTCCACGCGGTGTCCCACGGACACGTAGACGGGTTTGGTCCGAGCACGGGTGCGCAGCGTGCGACCGATGACCTCGGCCCCTTCGGCGGCGAGGGTTGCGGTGTCCTCGACCAGCTCCGAGCGCCCCGCGACCATGGGCGTCCAGGAACCGCGCTCCGCTGCGGGGAGCGCGTTCTTCCCGTAGAGCACGGACTTCGCGGAGCCGATCACCGGGGCGTCGATGAGGACGCCCAAGTGGCTCGCGATCCCGAAGCGGCGCGGGTGGGCGAGGCCGAACCCGTCGCTGACGAACACGTCGGGGGTGAACGAGAGCCCTTCGATGGCCTTGAGAACCGGGGGCAGCTCCCGGAAGGCGAACAGCCCGGAGATGTAGGGGAAGGACGGGGTATCGGCGACCAGAGACGTGTCGACCACTTCCAGCGTGCGCGTGTCCAGCACGACCGCCGCGGCGGCGAGCTCCTTGTCCCCCACGCCGTAGCTGACGTCCAACCCGGCCACGTAGCGAACAGAGTCGGGGGCGAACGGTTCGGTGCGCACCCGGTCGGCCAGTAGGCGCTGGCGGCTCACCGCCTCCTTGGGGTCGTCCGGCCAGTTCTCCGGGTCGTCCAGAGCTTTGGCCGCCCGCTGGGCCATGTCGGTCACGCGTCTCTCCCGTCCCCTCAGCACCAAGCTCTCCGGGCGCAGTCTAGGACGTACGCGGGGACACCGGGGTTCAGCGGGTGAGGGGGTCGGCCGTGAAGGCCTCACCGGCCGGCGGGACGCCCACACCGGACCAGGTGAAGGGGATGCCCCGTGCCTCCGCGAGCTCAGGGCTGTCCATCAGCTGGAAGTGCAGGTGGGGTTCGCTGGTGTTGCCCGAGTTCCCGCACCGACCGATGAGCTGCCCAGCGGTGACCCGGTCCCCGGCCCCGACCACCACCGAACCGCGCCGGAGGTGCGCGTACGCCGCGTAGACGCCGTCGCCCAGGTCCAGGACGACGTGGTTGCCGAAGATGCGGTGCGGTCCGCCGATCGAACGGCCGATGGCCTCCACCAGCATCAGGTAGACGTAGGCGGGCCAGCTGTTTCGGCTCAGGTGGTCGCGCTGACCGTCCGAGGCGCGAACGACCGTGGCGCCGGCCACGGCCAGGATGGGCTCCCCGAACGCTCGGAAGCCGTCGTCGGGGCGCCGCATGGCAGGCCACCAACCGTCGATCAGGGGGCGCCCGGAGTCCTGGAAGACGTCGATCGCGTACTTCTGGCCCAGTTGGCGGGTGCCGTGGCTAGGGACCTTGTCGGCCGGGCTGTTCACCGCGACCCACTCCCCCGTGACCGGCGGCGCGACCTCGACCACCGAGCGGTCCCCCTGGGCTTCCATGTGCTTCCTCTCCCGGCGCAGGACCAGGACAGTGACGGCCAGCAGGCCCAGGAAGGCCGCCACCGCGCCCAGGGCCCACTCCGGGGCGAGCCCGAAGGGCCCGAACGCCACCAGGGCGCAGAAGCAGAACAGCACCGGGATGCTCACCACGTAGACCCGTTGCAGTACACGGGCGGGCTTTCTCATGACTTCTCTCCCAGGGCTCGCTCGCTGACCTGAAACCAATAATACGTAATTACGAATTTCCAGCAAGATGATGGCCCGATCCGGCCAGCCGCGGAAAGCCCCGGCCAATTCCGCGGGCGGATCCCCCAGCCTCGGGTGCGGCGCGTTGTGCCCGAGGACACAGGCCCGAACGCTCGGGACCACCGAACCGGTCCAGTACCGTGGGGCGAGAATTTGTACTGACTGGTCAGTTCAAAAATGGGGAGGCCACAAGAATGCGTCGGGCCACCGGAGCTCGTGTGCACGCCGAGGGCGTCACGCTCACCACCGGCGAGGGTCCCGTCTACACGGGAATCGACTTCACCGCCCGCCCTGGGACGCTCACCGTCTTCCAAGCCGACTCCGGAGGCGGACGCAGCGCACTGCTACTCACCCTCACCGGACGGATGAAGCCCACCGAGGGAACTCTGCACGTCGACGGGTACACGCTGCCCAAGGAGGCGCGGAAAGTACGGCGGATCAGCTCACTCGGGCTGATGAGCGGGGTCAACGTCCTCGACGACCGCCTCCGCGTACGGGAGCACCTGTCCGAGGCCCGCCTGCTGAGGGTCCGGCCCGCCGCCAAGGTCGTGGCCGATCAGGCCATGGAGACCGTGGGACTGGCCGAACTCGACCGCAACGCCCTCATCAAGGAGCTCTCCGCGCTGGAGCGGCGACGGCTCGGCATTGCCCTCGGACTGGTCTCCGAACCGCGCCTGCTCGCGGTGGACAACGTCGAGGCCGGGCTCAGCACCGAACACCAAGCCGACATGTGGCGGTCCCTGAAGGACCTCGCGAGCGAAGGCCTGACCGTGATCGCCACCTGCGCGGACGCCCACGAACTCGGTGCGGCCTCCGGCCCCGACACGCAGGGGCCCATCCACATCAGGCAGGGCGCACCATCGGGGCCCGACTCCGAGGAAGCCGGGGAAACGGAACCAGCGGAGGAAGCCGAGGAACTGATCGGTATCGGCGAACTACTCGACCACGGCCGCGACGGCGAGCACGGGGGTGGGCAGCGTGGCCAATCGTAGGAAGGCACCGCTCTACCGGTTCCTCGCGGTGCCCCGCCTCGGACTGCTCACCATGCGGTCCTTCCTGCGGTCGCCGCTGCCCACCGCGGCGCTAGCCGCCCTCATGCTCATCCCCCTGCTCTACTCGGGAATGTACCTGTGGTCGTTCTGGGACCCCTTCGACCGGATGGAGAACCTCCCGGTCGCGATCGTGAACGAGGACGAGGGAGCCGAGGCGGACGGTGAGGAGGTCGAGGCGGGCGAGGAACTCACCGACACCCTCTTGGACGGCGCCGACCTGGACTGGCACCTCGTCGACGGCGACACCGCCGCCGAAGGGCTGAGCGACGGCACGTACTACGTCACGCTCACCATCCCCGCACACTTCAGCGAGGCCGTCACTTCGCCCTCCCGCGACCGCGAGGACCCGGTCCCGGCGCTGCTGGTCGCCAACTACAACGACTCCAACAGCTATATCGTGCGGCAGCTCGCCGGAAGCGCCTTCAACGAGATCCGCGAGGCCGCCGCGAACTCCGCCGTCAGCGACTACCTCGACCAGATCTTCCTGGGCTTCAACGAGATCCACGACAGCACCGAGGAAGCGGCCGATGGCGCCGACGAGCTCGCCACGGGCGCGGGCGACGCCGAAGCCGGTTCGGGAGAGCTCTCGGACGGCATAGGAGACGCCCACGACGGCGCCGGATCGCTCAGTGGAGGGATCGACGAGCTCTACGCCGGGTCGAGAACGATCGCCAACGGCGCCACCGAGGCCTCGGACGAGGTCTCCGAGAAGGTCGACGACCTCGACAAGCTGGCCGATGAGTGGCTGCCCCAGCTGGAAGAGGACATCCCCGGCGTCCAGGACCGCGCCGACCAGGTCGCGGAGGTCTCCGGCGACGTGTCCACGGCCTTGGAGGAGCTGCCGGACGAGATCGACGTGTCCAGCCTCGAGGAGGTCGACGGCCGGCTCGGCGACTACCTGGACGCCAACCCGGACCTGGAGCAGGACGACCCCGACCTGCACGTACTACTCACCGACCTCCAGGACGCCATGGACACGGCGCTCTCGGCGGCCGGGTTCGTGAACGACAACCGGGACGACATCGACGACGCCGCCACCGAGGCCGCCGCGCTGAGCGCGAAGGCCTCGGGCCTGGCCGAGGACCTGCCCGACATCGTCGACGACGCGGAGGACGCCCGGGACCAGGTCGACGCTCTCGCCGACGGGCTCGAAGACCTGGCGCAGGGGTCGCGTGACCTGCGCGACGGGCTCTCCGACGCTTCCGACGGCGCCGACGACCTCAATACGGGCCTGGACACGCTCAGCGGCGGCGCCGGGGACCTGAACGACGGCTTGGGCGACCTGTCCTCCGGCTCCGACGACCTCGCCGAGGGTCTGGCCGACGGGGTCGAGGAGATTCCCACCTACTCCGACCAGGGCCGCACCAACGCCGCGGAGATGATGAGCGAGCCGGTCCGGCTGGACAGCGAGGTGGACAACGAGGTGCCCAACTACGGGAGCGGCTTCGCCCCGTTCTTCGTGCCCCTGTCACTGTGGGTGGGTGCCATGGTCGTCTTCATGGTGCTGCCCGCGCTCTCCACGCGCGCCCTGGCCTCCTCTGCCGCGTCCTGGCGGGTGGCCCTGGCCGGACGCATGGTCCCGCTGATGATCGGCTGGGCGCAGGTGCTGGTCATGATGGCCGTACTGCACGTCGGGCTGGGTCTGGAGTCCCAGAACTGGCCGCTGCTCATCGCGTTCCTGCTACTGACGTCGGCCGCTTTCACGGCGACCGTGCAGTTCCTGACCGTGCGGCTCAACGCCGCGGGCCGCGTGGTCGCGCTGGCACTGCTGGTACTCCAGCTGACGTCGGCGGGCGGCACGTACCCGATCGAGACGAGCCCGGCGTTCTTCCAGGCCATCGGTCCGTACCTGCCCCTGCACTGGGGAGTGACCGCCATGCGGAACCTGATCGGCGGCGGCGACATGATGCTGGTCTGGCAGGCCTTCGGGGTGATGTCGCTCTGGCTGCTGGTGCCCCTGTTGCTCACCTGGCGGACCGTGGAGAGCAAGCGTATGTGGACGATGTCCTCGCTCTACCCGGCGCTGAAGATCTAGGCCATGGTGGGGCGGGGCGCGCCCCGGACCGCTTGACCGTGCGCGCCCCCGCCCCACCAGGGGCAGAATGGGATGGATGAACGTGAGTACCCCCGACACCGCGAAGCCCGCCGGCGGCCGCCGCGAAGCGACCCGCCGCAAACTGTTCGAGGCGGCCGTCACGCTGATCTCCGAACAGGGCTACGGCGACACCACCGTGGACGAGATAGCCGAGCAGGCCGGGGTCGCCAAGGGCACCGTCTACTACAACTTCGGCGGCAAGAGCGAGCTGTACGCGGCGCTCATGGAGTGGGGCGTGACCCGGCTCGCCGAAACGCTGCGGGACGCGGTGCCCGCTCCGGAAGTGGGCGCAGGGCCGCGCGAAGCCCTGGCCGAGGTCCTGCGGGCCGGGGTGATCTTCATCGGCACCCACGAGGCGCTCGCCCGGCTGCTCATCGCCGAGTCCTGGCGCACCAACCGGGACTGGTACACGACCATCCGGCAGATCCGGACCGAGGCGATCGGGGTCATCACCGGCCAGCTGGACACCATGGTCGAACTCGAGCTCACCCGTCCGGATCTGGACACCGCCCTTGCGGGATCCGCCCTTTTCGGCATGGTGGTGACGGTGGCTCTCGACTGGCGTACCCTCCAGCCAGAACGTCCTGTCGAGGACATCCACGCCACCCTGGCGCACATGGCCGACGGTCTGATCGGTTCCCCCGCCTCCCCGCGCTGAGATCCCACACGAAGAATCCCGGAGAGGACTCCCCCGCCATGGCCGACCTGTACCCCCTCCTCCCCATGGTCGCGGGCGCGATCCTGCTGTGGTTGGTCACCCGTGACACACGGCTCGACATGCGCCTGGTCCGCAACGGCGTGCGCGCCAAGGGGAGGGTGATCGGCTACCACGAGACCTCGGTGGCCTCCCGGATGATCGTCCAGTTCCAGACCGAGGACGGCAACGAGGTGCACGCCGAGCACGAGAACACCGGGTGGATGGCCTCCCGGGCCGGAGAGATCGTCACGGTGTCCTACGACCCCGATGTGCCCGAGCGCGCCCGGATCGTGTCTGCTCCCTGGCTCAGCCACTGGGTGAGGGGCATGTTCGGCGGCCTCGGCCTGGTCCTGCTCCTCATCGGCCTGTTCCTGGGCTACCTGCACTGGTCTGACTAGTCGGACCAGGGGAATCGCTGGGCCCTTCCCCTTCCGGGGGTGGGGCGTAGCGGACGAGGCGGCGGGGCAGCCCGCCGTCGACGGTGGAGCGGGTGCGGACCCGGACCCCGCACACCAGGTCGACCAGGCCCGTGCCGTCCGGCCGGACCACGGCGGTGCTGCCGTGCACCGCGACGACGACGAGCGCTATCCACGGGAGCCCGAACGCGACCAGCGCGGTCACCGGAGCGTACAACAGCACGCCCCGGGCCAGGACCCGGTGGCGGGCGGCCGGGCGGGGTGCGTCCCGCTCGGTCAGCGCCAGGTGCACGGCGCCCCCGCCCAGCGTGGCGCGGTCACGGCGCAGCAGCGGCAGGAAGAGCGCGAACACGGCGGCCAGCCCCAGGAGAGTACCGGTCAGGACCTCCGGTTCCGCCCCTTCACGGACCACTCCGTAGGCGCGCAGCACGGCGACCAGCGTCGCCGCTCCGAACCACCACAGCCCGAGGTCGAGCAGTGAACCGATAATTCGGCGGGCGAGGTCGGGGGCGGCGCGGTCGGGCACCGCTGAGGGCCAGGAGCGCGCCGGACCGAACGGCCACAGCGGCGGTACCCAGCGGGCCAGCAGCCAGCCCAACAGGGTTCCGGCGACCCCGGCACCGGCGGCCTCGGGGGCGACGGCGTTGTAGGCGCAGGGGTAGAGGCCGAGGATGCCGGTGGCACGTATCACGGTGACCGCGAGGGCTAGGACGGCGCCCAGGGCGAGAGTGGTGAGGAGCCCGCGGCGGAACCGGGAGCGGGCTAGGAGCCCTACCGGGAGGAACACCCCCAGGGCCAGGGCCGCGTCGCGTAGCTCCAGGGGCGGCGCCGGGGCGGGTGTGACCGGGCAGAGTCCGTCGGCAGACGGGGGCAGGGGCCAGACGGCGTACACTGCCAGCCCGATCCCGCTGAGCAGGGCCGCGAGGGTGAGCTGTCCGGGCCAGCCGACCAGGCGCCCGTAGCGCCGGTGCTGTCCGCGCAGGTAGAGGGCGGCCCCGATCACCATCAGCAGCGGTACGGCGACCACCGCCACCTCGATGGCAGCCTGTCCGCCGCCGAAGGGTTGCCCCATGATGTGTCCGTCCCCCAAGTCCTCGGTGCGCCAGGCTAGTACGGTCCGCGGCCGCGCGTGGGGGGAACGGCGATTTGACGCGGCGGAGGTCCGAGGGTGACGGGTGGAGAGGCCCCAGGGGCTCACTGGTATGGACCAATAAACAGCCCCCTGGCCCTCATGTGACGTTTGTCCCATAATACTTCGCGTGGCCTTACGGCCGACCGTGCGTAACCGTCATACCTGCACTTGTATGTACATTTCATCGCTTCATGGCAGACTGCCTGCACCACCCGGATAATCCCCCGTTTCTCGGGCGAGATACGATCCCCCACGCCGAAACCCCCATTTGTGGTTACTCTGCGGTAAGTCCCGCGTCGACCACCCCACAAGGGTTGGGCGCGGCCCCCCGGGTGGAGGGCCGCATGAGCGCGCCAGCCGCGGAAGCTCGGCCAGGCGACCAGGGCCCGACCCATCCCAGAAGACTTTGACGCGGATCGACAGGAGAACCGTGCAGGCAGTACCGAAGAAACGTGGGCGGACGATCACCGCCCGTATCCGCGCCATGGTCATGATCCCCACCGCGGCGCTGGTCGCGCTGTGGCTGATCCTCACCTTCGTGCTCGGCGGCAACGCGGCCTATCAGCTGATCCGCTCCTCGGCCACAGACGACCTCGTCACCCCGGCCGCCGTCGGCCTGGTCGACTCGATGACCGAACGGTCGGCGACGATCGCCCACATCGAGGACCCGGACGACGCGGACCTGGCCGAGGAGCTGATCGAGGCGCGCGAGGACACCGACGGCTCCCTCGGCGTCGTCGTCGACGACCTCATGGGGTTCGCCGACCTCGCGCCGGGTGACGGAGGCATGCACATCGAGATGCTCTACGACATGTACCAGGAGATCGGCGAGATCCGGGACGCCGTCGACGCCGGCAACGCCTCGCGTGCCGATGTCCTGGACTACTACAACGAGCTCGTCGAGCACGGCGCCGACAGCTTCGACAGCCAGGGCCGCGAAGGCAACGAGGGCGACGCCGTCAGTCCCGGCTTCACCGCGGTCTACCTCTTCCGCACGGTGGACGTGTTCGCCCAGGCCGACGCCCAGATCGCCCGGGCCTTCGCCACCGACGAACTCACCGTCGAGGACCAGCGCGAGTTCACCCGGCTGGTGGGCGCCTTCGAGACCCTCATGGAGGCCAACGCCCCCTACCTGGCCGGCGACGGCCTCGCCGACCGGTACGAGGCGGTGCTGGAGGGTCCCGAGTTCGCCTCCCTCACCTCCATGGCGGAGGAGATCACCGACCGGCAGATCGACGCGGAGACCGTCACCGACCCGGTCACCCTCACACCCACGACCGACGACGACCTCTCCATGCCGGTCGAGAAGGCCGAGTGGGACGCCGCCTACGAGCCGGTACTCACCGAGCTCACCGACCTCGGCGCGGAGGAAGCCCTCTACGCCGCTCAGATGACCCGCGAGGACGCCAACCAGGCCGTGATCGTCGCCGTCGCCGGCAGCCTCGGCGTGGCGGCCGCGATCGTGATCGCGTTCTCCCTCGCCCGCCGCTCCTCCCGGAACCTCACCGACCGCCTCCTGACGCTTCGGGAGGAGTCCCAGGACCTGGCGGAGAACCGGTTGCCCGAGATCATGGGCCGCCTGCACCGCGGCGAGCGCGTGGACACCACCACCGCACTGCCCGAGCTCAGGGCCGACGAGGACGAGATCGGCGACGTCGCCAAGGCGTTCAACACCGCCCAGCGCTCCGCGATCGACGAAGCGGTGCAGCAGACCGAGCTGCGCCAGGGCGTCAACCGCGTCTTCCTGAACATCGCGCACCGCAGCCAGACCCTGGTGCACCGCCAGCTGCGCCTGCTGGACCGGATGGAGCGCGAGCAGGAGGACCCGGAACAGCTCGCCCAGCTGTTCAAGCTGGACCACCTCGCGACCCGTTCCCGGCGCAACGCCGAGAACTTGCTCATCCTCGGTGGCGAGGCCCCGGGCCGCACCTGGCACCGTCCGATGCCGCTGATCGACGTCCTGCGCGGTGCGATCTCGGAGTCCGGTGACTACACCCGCGTCAAGCGCGAGCGCATCGCCCGCGTCAACCTCAACGGCCCCGCCGTCGCCGACGTCATCCATCTGGTCGCCGAACTGGTCGACAACGCCTCCATGTTCTCGCCCCCGCACACGAACGTGCGCCTGAGCAGCGAGGACGTTCCCAACGGCGTGACGATCGAGATCGAGGACCGCGGTCTGGGCATGACCGACGGCGAGTTCGCTTCGGCCAACGCGCTGCTGGCGGACCCGCCGGAGTTCGACGTCATGCGCCTCAACGAGAAGATGCGCCTCGGCCTCTTCGTGGTCTCGCACCTGGCCCACCGACACGGCATCCGCGTGCACCTGCGCCCGTCGCCGTACGGCGGTGTCCAGGCCATCGTCCTGCTACCGCAGGAACTGATCTCCGGCGACCGGACCCCGCTGCCCTCCGGAGAGAACACCGGTGAGGACATCTGGGAGGTGCGCGAGATCGTCGACCGCACCCCCGGCGCCGCCCTCGAGGCAGGCAAGGCCGCGAGGCCCGGAAAGCCCCTCCTGACCTCCGTTTCCACTCCACCGAAGGACTCGGGCAACGACCACCCCGTCCCGGAATCCAACGGTTCCGGCGCGGGCGAAGGGTCACGGCCGGAGGCACCAGCCTCCACCCCGACGCCGGACCCGGGGGACGACCTACTCAATTCGCCGGCCAAGGACGAGGGCCGCCCCACCCTGCCCACCCGCAGCTCCAAGATCAGTGCGGTGCCCGACTCCTCCGCGCCGTCCCCCGCCCAGGAGCCGAACGCTCCCGAGACGGTGGATGCGGCCGGGGGACGCCCGCCACTGCCCAAGCGGCGCCCTCAGGAGAACTTGGCGCCCCAGCTGGCGACCGACTCGGCTGGCGAGGGCCGCACCGGGCCCGCGGCCGGTGGCGCCTCCTCCGAATCGGCGCTGGACAGCACGGAACGGCTGGCGCGCCTGCGCCGGAACATGTCCGCGTTCCAGAAGGGCACGGACCGCGGACGTCGCGACGGCAAGCACAACACCAACGACACCGACAAGGACGCGTAACCGTGACGAGTACCGAAAGCGTCGAGCCCGGAAACGGCAGCACCGCGGGCAAGAGGGACATCAACTGGCTGCTCGACGAGCTGCTCGACCGCGCTGTGGGCTCTCGCCACGCGATCGTCCTCTCCGCCGACGGCCTGCTCATCGGCCGCTCCGAGGACCTGGTCAAGGAGGACGCCGAGCACCTGTCGGCGGTGGCGTCCGCGTTCCAGAGCCTGGCGCGGGGCACCGGCCGCCACTTCGGTGGCGGCGAGGTCCTGCAGACCGTCGTCGAGATGGAGAACGCCTACCTGTTCGTGACGGGAGCGGGCCGCGGCGCCTGCTTGGCCGTCCTTGCCGAGGAGAGCTCGGACGTCGGTCTCATCGCCTACGAGATGAACGTCCTGGTCGAACAGGTAGGCCGCTACCTCGACGCCGCGCCCCGCCGTGAGGGTGCCACCGGGGAAGCCACGCGATAGGGGGCGGTATGCAAGCACACAACGAGTTCGATCCGGGCGGGATACCGCAGGGCCTGCCGCACCGCGACGCGGTCGGCGGGTTCGGCGACGACGCCCCCGCAGGCGGTGGTCCGGAGGAGGCGGGTCCGCTCGTCCGCCCGTACGTGATCGCGCAGGGCCGGGACCACGCGGACACCGTCCAGCTGGACATGATCAGCGTGGTGATCGCGGCCAAGCGCGCCGAGGTCGACGAAATGGCCCTCGAACCGGAACAGCTCCGGATCCTCGAGCTGTGCCGCCGCCCCCAGTCGGTGGCCGAGGTGTCCGCTCACCTGGACATCCCCGTCGCCGTCGTCAAGGTCCTGCTCAGCGACCTGCTCAACCGCGGCCTCGCCTTGGCCCGCGCCCCCTACAAAGCACAGAGCCCGGTGAGCCGGGACGTACTCCAGGCGGTTCTCGATGGCATCCAGAGACTCTGACCGGGGCACCGAGGCCCCCGTTCCCTCGGCACTGAAGATCCTGGTGGCCGGTGGTTTCGGCGCCGGAAAGACCACGCTGGTCGGCGCGGTCAGCGAGATCTCCCCGCTCAGTACCGAGGAGGTGATGACCGAGGCCAGCTACGGGGTCGACGACCTGTCCGGTGTGGAGTCCAAGTCGACCACCACCGTGGCCCTGGACTTCGGCCGCATCACCATCAGCGACAGCCTCGTGCTGTACATGTTCGGTACGCCCGGCCAGGAGCGCTTCTGGTTCATGTGGGAGGAGCTGTCGGAGGGGGCCCTGGGCGCGATCGTCATAGCCGACACCCGCCGCTTGGAGACCTGTTTCGCCGCGGTGGACTTCTTCGAGCGGCGGGGGGTGCCGTTCGTGGTCGCGGTGAACTGCTTCGAGGGCGCCCACGAGTACGAAGCCGAGGAGGTCCGGGAAGCGCTCAGCCTCAACCCGGAGATCCCGGTGGCCCTGTGCGACGCGCGTCAGCGCGAATCGGCCAAGCAGGTGCTGCTGACTCTGGTCAACCGGGTTGCCGAACGCGTGACGGCCTAGGGCGACCCGGATGAGTGAGGGGAGGGGCTGGGACGCCTCTCCCCTCGCCGTTCGGGCACGTTCCGGACACGGTTCGGGAGTGAAAGCGGCACCGAGCACCCGGGCTTTCTGTACACGCGAACCACCCAGGTAAAGTGCGGGGCGGCGAAACGTCACGTTGGCGGGCGTTGGCGCACCGATGACCATGGACCCGTCTCGGGCGGGCCCGGACGAAGGTGGAGTTCCCATGAAGCGTTTCGACTGGCGCGACACGATCCACACCCTGGACGCCGAGGCCGACTGCGAGCGCATCACACGCATCCTGAACACGCACGAGTTCCCGTGGGACATGGAACAGGCCCTTGGCCTGGCCCTGTACCGCACCTACGCCGTTCCGTCCATCGGCCAGCTCCTCGGAGACACCCGCGAGTTCACCGAGCGCACCCAGCACCGCTACGACGACACCGCGCTCATCCTGAACGACATCATGGAGCACGGTTTCGAGCCCGGCCGCGGCCGGGACGCGCTGCGCCGGATGAACCAGATGCACCGCTCCTACGACATCAGCAACGACGACTACCGCTACGTACTGAGCACCTTCGTCGTCATGCCGGTGCGCTGGCTCAACGACTACGGCTACGGCTGGCGCAAGCTGTCCGAGCACGAGATCGCGGCCAGCACCAACTACTACCGCAAGCTCGGCAAGTACATGGGGATCAAGGACATCCCCGAGACCTACGCCGAGTTCCGCGACCTGATGGACTCCTACGAGGACGCGCACTTCGCCTACACGGACGGCGGACGGAAGGTCTCCGACGCCACCCTCGAACTGATGGTCGGCTTCTACCCGGCCTGGCAGCGCCCCATCGTCCGGCCCTTCACCAAGGGGCTGCTGGACGACCCGCTGATCAAGGCCTTCGACTACCCCGAGCCCCCGGCCTTCTGGCGCAAGTCCGGCGACGTCGCGCTCAAGCTGCGCGCGAAGGTCGTCCGGCGCATGAAACCGCGTAAGGAGCCCCGCTTGGCGCGGATGAGCACCAACATCCGCAGCTACCCCGACGGCTACGACCCCTCGCGCATCGGCACCTTCCCCAAGGGCTGCCCGGTCCCCCACGACCTGCGCACTCACGAGGTCCCGGCCACCGGTGCCCAGGTGCCCGCCCCCGGCCAAGCCGTCACCCCCACCGCTTCGGAGTCCACCGAGCAGTAGACACCCCGCACCGAACGCACCCCGCCAGCGCAGGCCGAACGTTCCCCAGCCGGCCGCCCCGCCACCCCCAGCACAGCACCCGGCCCAGCCGTGTGTTGCCCATCCCCCCGTTGCCACCGTCCCCTCTCCCCTGAAGAAGGACCCTGAGAATGAAGCGTTTCGACTGGCGCGACGAGATCCACCGTCTGGACGCCGAAGCCGACTGTGTGCGGATCATGCAGATCATCAACTCCCACGAGTTCCCGTGGGACATGGGCCGAGCCCTGGGCATCGCCCTGTACCGCACCTACGCCGTGCCCACCATCGGTGAGCTGCTGGGCAACACCGACCAGTTCACCGGCAGCACGCAGAAGCGCTACGACGACACCGCGCTCATCCTGGGCAACATGATCCGGCACGGTTTCGAGCCCGGTAAGGGGCGCGACTCCCTGCGCCGGATGAACCAGATGCACCGCTCCTACGACATCAGCAACGACGACTACCGCTACGTACTGAGCACCTTCGTCGTCATGCCGGTGCGCTGGCTCAACGACTACGGCTACGGCTGGCGCAAGCTGTCCGAGCACGAGATCAGCGCGATCACCAACTACTACCGCAAGCTCGGCAAGTACATGGGGATCAAGGACATCCCCGAGACCTACGCCGAGTTCCGCGACCTGCTGAACAACTACGAGGACGAGCACTTCGCCTACACCGAGGGAGGCCGCAGGGTCTCCGACTCGACCCTCGACCTGATGGTGACGTTCTACCCGCCGCGCGTGTCCGGGCTGGCCCGCAAGTTCTCGATGGCGATCCTCGACGATTCGCTGATCAAGGCCTTCCGATACGACCCGCCGAGCAAGGCCTGGCGCAAGTCCGCGGACATCGCGCTCAAGCTGCGCGCGAAGGTCGTCCGGCGCATGAAGCCGCGCGAGGAACCGCTGTGGGCCGACATGAACCCCAACATCCGCAGCTACCCCGACGGCTACGACGTCGACAAGATCGGCACCTTCCCGGCGACCTGCCCGGTCCAGCACAACGTCGACCCGGTCGCCCACAAGGACCTCTACGGCGAAGACGGCGACCAGCCCGCCCGCGCCAGCTCCCCGGAAGGGTCCGCGCCCGAGGGTGAGCAGGTCCCGACCGACGCCACCGCGGACGGGCGCGCGTGACCACCACCGACCAGGCCCCGTCCGAGGACGGGGCCTCCGTCATGCGCACCGGCGCGCCGACCGGCGGCGCGCTCCCCAGATCAGTCCACGCCTGGTACGGCACCGGCGCGGTGGCCATGGGGATCTTCAACACGGTCCCCGGCCTCCTGCTGCTGATCTACCTGACCGACACCCTCGCAGTGAGCCCCGCCCTGGCCGGGTCGGTGATCTTCCTGCCGAAGCTGATCGACCTCATGGCCAGCCCGTACATCGGGGCCAGGTCCGACCGGACGCGTTCCTCCTGGGGCCCCAGGAGACCATGGATGCTCACGGGGGCGCTCACCCTCCCGCTGCTGTTCGCCGCCATGTTCGCCGGACCGCCGCTGCAAGGGTCGCAGGCCGCCCTCTACGTGGCTCTGCTGTTCATCTTGGCCGCGCTGGCCTCGTCCATGTTCATCGTGCCGTACACCGCGATGCCGGGCGAGATCACCGCCGACTACCACGAGCGCTCCACCCTCAACACGTGGCGGACCGCGTTCGCGGGCCTGGCCCTGCTGTTGGGCGGCGCCTTGGCCCCGGTCATCCAGTCGGCCCCGGACGACCCGGTGACCGGCTACCGCCTCATGGGCCTGGTGATGGGCGCCGTGCTGGTGCTGTCCATGCTCGGTGCGGTCGCGGGTACCCGCAGGGCCCCCCGCCCGGCCCACCGGCCCCGCACCGAGGGGCTGGCCGCCCAACTGCGGGTGGCCTTCGGGCACCGCGACTTCCGCGTGCTGTTCCCGGCCAACCTGTTCATGGCGGTGGCCGCCGGCACCATGGTCGCCGGCGTCCCGTACGTGACCGCGAACGTGATGGGTCGGCCCGCGTACACCAGCATCCTCATGGTGTGCGTACTGGTACCGCTCATGGCGGCGGCACCACTGTGGAAGCGGCTGTCCGTCAAGGTGGACAAACGCGGCGCTGCGGCCTGCTCAGCGGTGGTGTTCGCCATCGGCGGCGTCGGTCTGTTCCTCATCCCCGCGCTGGGCGTCCCGGGCGCCGTGGTCGCCTCGGTGCTCGTCGGCATCGGCCTGTCCGGGACCATGATGCTGCCCGCTTCCATGCTGGCCGACTGCCTCGCCACGGAAGACGGCTCCGGCCGCCGCCAAGGCGGAGTGCTGTCCGGCGTGTGGACCTCCGGCGAAGCCATGGCCCAGTCCGTGGGCACCGGCCTGCTCTCCCTCTGCCTGGCCGTCAGCGGCTACGTCGAGTCGGGTGCGGGGGAGGTCGTCCAGCAGAGCGAGGCCGCCCTGAGGGGCATGCTCATCGGCAGCTCCCTGGTCCCCGCCGCGGTCATGCTGTGCTGCCTGGTCCCCCTGATGTTCTACCGGCTGAAAGACCCGAGGACCCGGGGCGAGGCCTAAGGAGCAGGGCCGGGTTTCGAGGCCCAGCGTTGCGGTCGGCCGGTGTGAAGTCATCGGCACGGGCCGGCCGCCCGAGGAATGGAGGAACAGCCCTCCACGCAAGCAACGGGCCGCTCGGCAGCACACCCGCCGGTGCCGCATGAGCTGTCTGCCTACCCGCTCCCGTGGATTCTCAGGAAAGCGTCCACTCCGGAGCGGACGATAGTTCTCAGTTCCGCCTCCGACAGGGGCAGAGCTCCGAAGAAGGAGTGGTTGTTGGCAGGGCTCCGGACCAGGGACACGTAGTGGTCGGCCGCGCCATCTTCTTCGCCCGCCTCGATCTCCAGCAGTCCTTGATCGGCCAGGGCACGCAGGTGGTCGGCCAGGTCCCTCCGGACGTGTTCGGTGCCGCTGTCCACCCAGGCCCTGGCGGCCTCCGGGAAGTGTGCGGCCTCTCCGATCAGCAGTCTGACCAGGGCCGCATGGTCAGCTCGGCGTCCTCGAGGGGACAGCCACTCGTCACCGAAGGCGACCAGTGCCGCCCGGGCGTCCTCGGTGCCCCCGAGGTGTCGGGCGGCGATTCCGGCATGCTCGGCGGCGAGGGTGGCACTGCTCTCGGACACGATCCTGAGGAACAGTTCCCTCTTGCCCTCGAAGTGGTTGTAGATGGTGCGCTTGGAGACCCCGGCGTCGGCCGCGATCGCGTCGACGCTGGCCCGCGCGTAGCCCTCCCGCAGGAACACCCGCAGCGCCGCCTCCGTGATGGCCGCATGCTTGGCCGCGGACCTGCGGTCGCGCCCGTCACCGCACGTGTCGGTCATCTTCCCTCCCTTTCCGCACCACTGGTCCACACGGCCTTTTCGCCTTCCGCCTTCCATTCTCCCGGCTCCGTGCCGACCTCCCGACTCCGTGCCGGGGACAGCACCGTTCCACTGGGAAACTGCACCGTGTAGTTTACTCAGTATGGCGAAGCAAGACCCGTCCCCGTCCGCGCGCCCCGACCCCGACAGACCCTCGGCAGCCACGGACCCCGCGCCCAAGTCAGAACCCGCGACACCTCCGGCGCCCGCCCCGCCCCCGCCGCACCTGCTCGATCCAGCTCTGCTCAAACTGGCCGGCGTCCTGTTGGTCGGCGCGATGGCCGCCCTACTGGACACCACGATCGTGAACGTGGCGGTCGACCACCTGTCCCGGTCCCTGGACGCCCCCGTGTCCACCGCACAGTGGGTGGCCAGTGCCTACCTGCTCTCCACCGCCTCGGTCATCCCCGTGACCGGTTGGGCCGTGGACCGGTTCGGCCAGCGGGCCACCTGGATGACCGCGATGGCCCTGTTCGGGGCGGGTTCGCTGCTGTGCATGACCGCCTGGTCGATCGAGAGCCTGATCGCCTTCCGGGTGCTCACCGGGCTGGGCAGCGGCATGGTCCTACCGCTGGTCATGACGATCCTCGTGCAGGCCGCCGGGCCGCAGCGGCTGGGGCGGGCGATCGGTCTGCTCAGCGTGCCCATCCAGCTCGCTCCCGCGCTCGGACCCGTGCTGGGCGGGATCGTCCTGGACACGCTGGGCTGGCGGTGGATCTTCGCGGTCTCGCTTCCCTGCATCCTGCTCGCCATGGCGCTCGCGGTGCGCGGTGTCCCCAAGGGGAACCCCCGCGCCACCGAACGGCTCGACGTGCTAGGGCTGCTCCTGCTCTCCCCCGGTATCGCGACGCTGCTCTACGGGCTGTCCGTCCTGGGTGACTCGTCCTGCGCCCTGGTGTTCGCGGGTATCGGCCTGCTGCTGATCGCCGGTTTCGTGGCGCACGCCCTGCGCAAGCGGCCCAAGGGGCCGGCACCGGTGATCGATCTTCGCCTGTTCCGGAACCTGCTCTTCCGGTTGGGCGCGCTGCTGATGTTCGTGTTCGGGATCTGCATCTGGGCGGGCATGTTCCTGCTCCCGCTCTTCTTCCAGCAGATCCAGGGCACGTCCGCTATGACCGCCGGGCTGCTGATGGCCCCGATGGCGGCCGGCGTGGCCGTGGTGAACCTGATCATCGGCCCGATCGCGGACCGCGCCGCCCCGCGTTACCTGGTGGTGGTCGGTCTCCTCGTGGGTGCGGCCGCCACGGCCCCGTTCGGCTTCGCGGGACCGGACACCTCCCCCACCCTGTTGGCCTTGGCGATGTTCGTCCGCGGCCTGGGGCTGGGTGCCGCAATGGTGCCGATGCTGGCCACCGCCTACCGAGGGCTGCCCTCGGACCGGGTGCCGCGGGCCAGCAGCGCCCTGAACGTCACGCAGCGGCTGGGCGCAGCCATCGGAACCGCCATACTGGCCCTGCTCCTGGCCTCCCTTCTGGCCGACGCCGCCCGACCGGAGACGGCCTTCCAGGCGACGTTCTGGTGGATGACAGGGCTGACCGCCGCGGCGATGGTGCCCGCGATGTTCCTCCCGAACACCCGCCCGAACACCCCACCACCAGCGTGATCGTGCTACCAGTAGCCATATCGGCGCTGATTTCGCTTCTGATAGCAAGACACGGGCAGTTTGACGGCTAGGGCATGTTCGGCGGACACATACCCTGCTGCGCGGCGCATCCACCGAACACGCCCTAGCGGCCCAGGCGGCGCCACAGGGCCCGGGGCATCATCCGCATCCCCGCGAACACCGGTTGCAGCACGCGCGGCGCCCAGACAGTGGTGGCACCGCCCCGCAGGCCCTTGGACACCACTTCGGCCACCTGGCCCGGTGTGGCGGGGAACGGGGCGGGGTCCACGTGCCGGGACATCTGGGTGGCGACGTAACCGGGGCGGACCACCAGGACCCTAGCCCCGCTGCCGTGCAGCGAGTCGGCCAGACCCTGCGCGAACCCGTCGAGCCCGGCCTTGGCGGAGCCGTACACGAAGTTGGCCCGGCGGACCCGTACCCCGGCCACCGACGACAGCACCACCAGGGCGCCGTGGCCCTGTTCGCGCAGGCGGGCGGCGACGGCCAGCCCGGCGGACACGTGCCCGGTATAGTTCACGGCTGCCGAACGGGCCGCTGCCAGGGGGTCGGCTTCGTAGTCGGACTGCTCCCCCAGCACGCCGAAGGCGTCCACCACCACGTCCAGGTCGCCCACCAGCTCCACGGCGGCGGCCACCGTGCCGGCGTGGGTGTCGGCGGCTTCGGCGTCGAAGTCCAGCGAGTGCGTAGTCGCGCCCAGCGCCTTGAACACGCTTGGCGGGTCGCCCACGCCGCCGCGGGCGGCGAGCACCACCTCGCGGGCGCCCTCGCGCACCAGCCGCTCGGCGACGGCCAGGCCGATCTCACTGCGTCCGCCGAGCAGCAGAACGGTTCGCACGCTTCCCAGCGAGTCACGCATGGGTCGGTCCTTCCGGTTGATCGGGGTCGGGACGGCCCCTCAGACGAGCTTGAGGCGGCGGGCCAGGTCGGAGACCAGTACACCGTCGGGGTCCGCCCGTTCCCGTACCTTCTGCCAAGCGGGCAGCTCGGGGTACATGGCGTGCACGGTCTCGGCGGTGGCCCGGCTGTCCTTGGCCAGGTACAGCCGCCCGCCCGCGGCCAGGACCCGTTCGTCGAACCCGCTCAGCAGCCGGGCCAGTCCGGGCAGTTCCGCAGGCAGGTCCAAAGCGAGCGTCCACCCCGGGCGGGGGAACGACAGCGGACCCGGGGTCGGTTCGCCCATCCGTTTGAGCACCGCGAGGAACGACGGCGCACCGGCCCTCGACAGGCCTTCCACCACGGCGCGCAGGGTGTCCTCCGCGCCGAAGGGCACCACGAACTGGTACTGCACGAACCCGTGCGGACCGTAGACGCGGTTCCAGCCCTCCACCGCGTCCAAGGGGTGGAAGAACCCGCTCAAGGGCTGGGCCTGACCGCGTCGGCGCGGGGGCGCGGCGTTGTAGTAGGCGGTGTTGAACGCGCCCACAGTCCACCGGTTGAGCAGTCGGGGCGGAGCCCAGGGCGGGGCCGACAGCGGAGTCCCGGCCCGGTACCGCATCGGGTCGCGGCGCTGGGGGGCCGGTAGGTCGGCGAGGTCGGCGTGGTGGGCCCGGGTGAGCACGCTCCGGCCCAGCGCGGCGCCCTTGGCGAGCAGGTCGACCCAGCAGACCGTGTACCGGTAGGCGTGGTCGGTGCGCGACATCAGCTCCAGTGTGGAGTCGAGGTCGCGGGTTCGATCGGTGTCCACGCGGGCGTAGGCGGTCTCCACCGGGTGCACGCCGATAGTGGCCTCGGTGATGATGCCGGTCAGGCCCATACCGCCCACAGTGGCCCAGAACAGCTCGGGGTCGCCGTGCTCCGGCCCGAGTTCGCGTACCCGGCCGTCGGGGGTGAGCAGGGTGAGGGAACGCACATGGGCGCCGATGGAGGAGTCGGCGTGGTGGTTCTTTCCGTGGACGTCGGCGGCGATCGCCCCGCCCAGGGTGACGTGCCTGGTCCCGGGCGTGACGGGGACGAAGTAGCCGCGGCGCAGCAGGTGCTCGATGATCCGGCCGAGGCCGGTCCCGCCGGGCGCGGTGACCTCACCGCGTTCCGTGTCCAGGCGGGGCGGACCGGTGAGTTCGGTGCAGTCCAGCACGAGTCCGCCCGCGGCCTGGGCCGCGTCGCCGTAGGAGCGGCCCAGACCCCGTGCCAGGGCGCCTCTCGGGCCCGCCTGGGACAGCGCTTCGGCCGCCTGGGCGGGGGTGCGCGGGCGCACCACGCGGGAGGTGGTGGGCGCGGTGCGGCCCCATCCGGTGAGGGAGGTTGGGCGACTCACAGATAGATTCCCAGTCCGACCAGGAGGACCAGCGCGACGAGGACGAGCTGGAGGGGCCGGTCCCGGAGCGCTATCTCCTCGGGTTCCTCGCCCGCGCCCCGGTCGACGAGCAGGTTGTATCGGAGCACGAACATGATGAACGGAACGATACTGGCCGCGTGGAAGACCGCCAGCGGTCCGCTGCTCTGTTCCAGTGCCCAGAGGCAGTAGGTGACGATCATGGCACCGGAGGCGATGGTGCGCATCTGGGCGAGGTAGCTCGTGGTGTAGCCGAGCAGGGCCGATCGGGTGGGGTGCCCGGCGGTTTCCTCCCCGCTCGGCCCCGCGTCCGGGGCACCGCCCGCGTCGGAAGGCGGCTTCGGTACGGCCCTGGAGAGGCGGAGTTCGGCCTCGCGTTTGCCCACCACCACGAGCAGGGCGGCCAGCGAGACCACGATGACGAACCACGAGGTCAGCTCGACCCCGACGGCGATCCCGCCCGCCATCGCCCGCAGCACGTGGCAGCCGGCGACCGCGACCAGGTCGCAGATGACGATGTCCTTGAGGAAGCGCGTGTAGGCCAGGGTGAGCAGGACGTAGCCGACGAGCACGAGGGTCAGTCGCCAGTTGCCGAGGACCAGTGAGGCCAGCGGAGCAGCGGCGACGAACACGGATCCCACGACCACCGCGAACGGGACCGGGAGCTCGCCCGCGGCGACGGGGCGGTGGCGCTTGCGGGGGTGCGCGCGGTCCTGGTGCACGTCCCGCACGTCGTTGAGGAGGTAGGTACCGCTGGCCGCCACGCAGAACAGGGCGAAGACGGCCGCGCACAACAGCAGGGAGCGGGGGTCGTCGAGCGCCCCCGCGGCGATGGGGGCGGCGAACACCAGCAGGTTCTTCAGCCACTGGCGGGGGCGGCAGGCACGGAAGAGGGCGCCGGGCAGCCCCAGGACGCCGTTCCGCCCGGTTCGGTTCTGCGGCTCGGCTTCGGTGTCGGGGGCCGTGGTCGGGGTCATGCGCGCCCCTTCCGGGTGTGCGGTGGGCCGGGTGTGCGGTGGGCCTGGTGTGTAGTGGGCCAGCTCCTGCGGGCCGGGCGGGAAGCAGCCGGTGAGGGCCGGGCCGCCCGTGGGGGTGCGGGCGGCCCGGCCCCTCGGTCCCTGGGTCAGGGGGCCGTTCTCTGGGGTGGAGCTCCTGGGGGTGTGGAGCTTCTGGAGCGGGGTTCCTGCGGCGGAGTGCCGGGGCGGGCTTGTCCTCGGTGTTCCCGGGGAGCTAGTTCTCCGCTCGGCGGCCGGTGACGATCAGGACGACGGCGACACCGACGAACCCGATGCCGACGACCAGCGCTCCGATGGGCAGCGTGGTGTGCAGCAGCGGGAGGACGGTCCGGGCCTGGTCGGTGCTCTCGATGGCGGCGGCGCGGGTGGCGTCGTCGAACCGGAGTTCACCGCTGAGCAGGGTCAGGACCTCCTCACCGTCGACCACGACGGTGCGGTGGTGGTCCTCGCTGATGTCGATGGGGGATCCGCTGACCGGCTCGATCCAGTACGTCCTGACGATGGAGAAGGTCTCGTCGCCGACGACGTCGCCGTCGCCGTCCAGACCGGCGACGTCGCGTGGGATCTCCCGCTCGTCGATCACGGTCGGTTCAACGTCCTGGACGAACTTGTAGGCCTCGACCCCGTCAACCTCCTCAACGCCCTGGAACTCCATGGGGACGACTTCCTCCGCGGTCGCTTCGAAGAAGTCGTAGTCACGCTGCTCCGTCATGAACGGCATCTTCCAGCCCTGCCCGGACTGGGTGACGGCGGAGTCGTCGACCATGGCGTCGCAGCAGTCGACGAGCTCTCCGGAGACGCGGTCGTGCCCGGCACGGCGGTTGGTGGAGCTGATGCCGAAGTCGGTGTCAGCGTCCTTGATCCAGGTGAACTGGTCCCACACCACCACCTCGTCGGTGCTGGAGGCCACGTCGGCACGGATCGTCGAGTGTGCCTCAACCTCGGCGTCCTCGACGAGTTCCACGTCCTCGATGTTGAAGTAGGTGACCTCTCCCGTGTTGACGGTGGCGTTGTAGTAGTCCAATGGAGTCTTCATCAGGGAACTGGACATCCACGTGCGCATCATGGGTGCCAAGGCGAGACTGAAGACCCCCAGCGCGATGAGTACGACCGCAACGGTACGGCGCATTTGCCCTCCTGGGCGGATGAGAGTCCAGAGCTGGAACTAGGTTCAGTTCCGGGTAGAGTACTGCCCAGTAGTGAACGACGTCACCTGGGCGTGTCTGAATTTTTATAACACGTTCTAGTAGAACGCGTTTCGACTCCCTCCCGTCCTGGAAGGCCCCATGGCGCCCACTCCCTCCGCGCCCGAGGACCCCACCTCCGGCAGCCCTCGAACACACTCCGCCGACGACACGCGCCTGCTTCCGCAGGTGAACGGGCGCCACCACAGCCTCGACGGGATCCGAGCAGGCGCCTGTCTCCTGGTCCTCGTGGTGCACGTGTCCACGGAAACCGGCGACGCACTGTCCCCCGGGCCCATCGGGGCCCTGCTGAGCGCGGGCGCGCTCGCCGTCCCCCTGTTCTTCGCGCTCTCCGGCGTCCTGCTCTACCGCCCCTGGGCCCGCAGCACGCTGGACGGTGTCCGGGGGCCGAACGTGCGCGCCTACCTCTGGCGCCGCGTTATGCGGGTCTTCCCCTCCTACTGGGTGGTGGCCGCGGCCGCACTGCTCCTGTGGGCCGGCGAGCACGTCCGCTCGGCCTGGCACTGGTTCGAGGTCATGACGCTGACCTACACCTTCAACACCGACCCCCACTGGGACGGGCCGGGACCGCAGGGCCTCGGACAGATGTGGAGCCTGTCCGTCGAGATCTTCTTCTACCTCTCACTGCCGCTCTTCGCCCTGCTCCTGACCCTGTGGGCGCGGGGCGGTAAGACGGTGGACGCGCGCGGGCGCAGGATCATCGGCGGACTCGTCGTGATCACCGTGCTGTCGTTCCTGGCGCTGGTGCCGCAGTACTTCCCGGAGCCCCGCGAGTACATGCACTCCTGGCTGCCGCGCTGCATGGGCATGTTCGCGGTCGGGATGGGCTTGGCAGCCCTCTCGGAGTGGGCCTGGCGGGAGAGCGGCCCCGACGGCCCGGTGCGCCGGTTCTGCCGGACCATCGCCGCATCCCCCGGCCTGTGCTGGTTGGTGGCGGGTGCCTTCTACGTCCTGGAGGCCACCCCCGCGGCGGGCGGCCGCTTCTTCGAGCCGGGCAACCTGTGGGTGTCGATGATCGAGGCCTCGACCAGCATCGGCTTCGCCTTCTTCATGATCGCCCCCGCCGCGCTGTCCCCGCCCGCCCCCGACGCGCCGCCGCCCTCGCTGCGCACCGCAAAGGCCTGGCGGAACGGCGCCTGGCTGGACGCGCTGATGCGGCACCGGGTGATGCTGTTCCTGGCCAAGATCACCTACGGGGTGTTCCTGTGGCAGTTCGTGGTGCTGTACCTGTGGCGCGACTTCACCGGCCAGGAGATCTTCACCGGATCGTTCCTGTTGGACATCGTGCCGGTCACGATCGGGACCGTGCTGCTGGCCTGGGCTACGTTCCACTGGGTCGAAGAACCCTCCCGCAAGTGGTCCCGGAAGTTCTTCGTCTCCGGGAACGGTGCACAGTCCGGTGGCAAGGGTCGGCGCCGGCCCCGCAGGAAGGGCGCCGCTCAGGACAGGGAACAGGACAGGGGACAGGGCAAGGAAAACGTCGAGGGCTGACCACCTGGTCCGACGTCCGGGGCTGAACCGTGCGGCGTCCGGGGCGCCGCACGGTACTGGCTACTGGCCCTCGGCTGCCTCTTCCGCGTCCTCGGCCTCGGCCTCCTCTTCGGCGCTCTCCTCGCCCGCCTCGATGTCGCTCGCGGGCGACAGCGGACCCAGGGAAGCCCAAGTCACGCAGGTCTCCTCCGGCTCGGTGAACAGCGAGAACGACTCGTGCTGCTCCGTCACCGGCACGTACCAGAAACCGCCGTCCGGTGCTGCCGGGAGCTCCGTGTGGACCTCCTCGCCGCCCACCACGACGACCATGCCGGTGTCTTCCTCCGAGACGTATCCGATCGTGGCGACCTGCTCCATCCCGCCGACCTCCAGAACGTCCCAGGACATCAGCCCGTCCCAGTTGTCCATGCACTCCTGGTCGTCGCCCGGGACGAAGGCGTTCACCTGGCCGGGCGGCGCCGCCTCCACGAGATTGCCTTGCTCGTCGAACACGTACGCGCTCGGGGCCGGTTGCGGCTGGGACATCCGTTCGGCCACGTCCGGGTCGGCCAAGGGCGGCAGTACGTGCGAGCTGAGCCGCCGCGGCCCGTTCCACTCGATGACGACGTCGGTGGGCACCGGTCGGCTGTACAGGCCGGCGTCCTCGGGCACGTCCTCCAGTGAGGCGCGCACGTTGGCCAGGTACAGGTGCAGCCGGTCGCCGCTGAGGGTCTGGGCGTAGGTGTAGGTGGAGTAGCCCGCGGCGCCCGAGTACGCGACCGTCGCGGCGATCACGACGACCCAGGTGGTCCGGGCGGGATTGAGGAGCTGGATCCGTCGGCCGGGCCGCCGCTCCTCACCCGCGTTGCCCACGTACTCGCGGGCCCGTTCCTCACGGGTGGCGAGGAAGGCCAGCGCCAGCACGAGGGCGAAGATCAGCGCGGCGTCGGCGACGTAGCGCGGGTCGGCGCCGATCCCGCCGTGCGCCTGACCGCGGGCGATGATGGTCGGGACGGCGTCGACGAACACCAGGTAACCGAGCAGGAGCGCCCACGCCCGCCAGGCGTTGCGGCGCAGGCGGAGACTGGCGAGGACGGCCACGATGAGCGCCGCCCACGCGCCGAGCACCACCACCCCGGCTGGTTCGACCAGGCCGCCGGCCGGGGTCACGGGCCCCCATTGGAGGGGCCCGCCCACGGCACCGGCGGGGAACACCTCGCCGAGCATCCGCCGCACCATCTCCACGGACGGTTCCCACACGGGGATGCCCGCGCCCTCGGCGTCGTCGGCTGCGCTCTGCCGCACCAGGTAGAGGGCCAGGTAGCCGATGGTGGCCGCTACCAGCACCGACCAGAACGTCCGGTGCCGCCAGAAGGCGTACCGCGCCGCGCTGATCAGGCTCCCCGGGTACAGGAAGGCCACCGCCAGCACGAACATCAGCGAGGGCAGGAACAGCGCCTTGACCGAGAAGAGCATCCCGAAGGCCACGGCGCCGCCCGCCCACCAAGCGAACATGGGGAGGTCGGTGCGCAGGTAGCGGACGGTCCACAGCAGCGCCAGGACGATCGCCAGCTGGAGGGGGACGGCGTTGAGCGCGGCCGCCCACCAGCCCAGGACGGGGAGGGTCAGCGGCGCCAGCGCGTACACCGTCAGGGGGACGAGGATCGCCCAGCGGCGGCCGAACAGTTCCCAGAGGAGCCGGAAGAACGCCAGGATCGCGATGCCCTGGAGGGCCAGCATCGTGCCGGCGGAGGCCACCCAGTCGTAGGGCAGGAAGGCGGTCTGCAGGTACACCAGGAACATGGCGCCCGGCATGAAGTGGCCCTTGTGCAGGTCCAGCAGGTATTCGGGGGTGAGGTCGGTGGCGTGCGCCGCAGCGAAGAACAGGTAGTCGTCCTCCACGAAATAGGACTCGCTCAGGACGTAGATCTTGAGGAGCAGTGCGGCGAGCACCACCAGCACCCCCGTCTGGAGGATGCGGTCGTGTTCGAGCCGGCGCAGCGAGACGAGGCTCGAACGCAGAACTTCGCCGTAGGAAGGACCCTGCTCAGCGGGCTCCTCGACCGGTCGGCGTACCCTGGGTGCGCCACTGTCCTCCGGTTCACGCGCTGAGGGGGATTCAGGCGGCATCGGTACACTCCCCGCCGTATGGTTGGCCAACCCGGAAATGGGTGCCAGAATACAACACGTTCCACTTCTTTCTTTGACCGTTGTCGCAGGTCCTCATAGGCCGCACACCCAGAACAGGAACATGCTCCAGCCAGAGCGTTCCTGCGGGAGGTCACCAGCACCGTGGGGGTGATTCCGGTGGGGCTCGAACAGGTCCGCCGCGACTGGACCCGACTGGGTTCCACCGAGCCGCTGTGGGCGGTCTGCGTGGACCCGGACAAGCGTGGCGGCGGGTGGGGCGACGACGAGTTCCTCGCCTCGGGCCGCGCCGAGATCGACCCGGCCGTAGCCCGCCTGGACGAGCTCGGGCTCGCGCCCCGGCGCGGCCGCGTCCTGGACTTCGGATGCGGGGCCGGACGGCTCTCCAACGCCCTCGCGGCGCACTTCGACCGCGTGGTGGGCGTGGACATCTCCGCCCCCATGCTCGAGGAGGCGCGCCGACTGGACCGTTCCGAGGGGCGGATCTCCTTCGAGCTGAACGAGCGCCCGGACCTGTCGGCGTTCGAGGACGACTCCTTCGACCTCGTCTACACCGACCTCGTCCTCCAGCACCTGCCCACCGGCCTGGCCGAGGGCTACCTCCGCGAGTTCGCCCGCGTGGTGCGCCCCGGCGGGGCGCTGGTGGTCGGCGTCCCGGAGTCCGAGCGGCGCACCTTCAAGGGCCTGGTGTTCCGTTACGCGCCGTGGCCGCTGGTCGCCCTGGCCCAGCGGGTGCTGCTGCGCTATCCGGCCCCGATGCGGATGCACACGCTGCGCACCGAGCGCATCGCCGAGCTCCTCCCCACCTCGCGGATCGCGGCGTCCGACGAGTACTGGGGCGGTGACCACTGGCGCCACCTGCGCCACTACGTCGAGGTGGGCGCATGACGGCCACCGAGACCCGCTCTGACGGGACCGTGCCCTTCCGCGCCACCCTCGCCCGTTCTGTGGGGCTGTTCTCGGCCTTCCGCAAGGAGCAGACCGACCCTGCCTTCTTCTACGGCAAGCTCGCCCGCGACACCGTCGACCAGCTGCGCTCCTACACCCCGCTGGACGGCGAACTCGTGGTGGACGTGGGCGGCGGCCCCGGCTACTTCGCCGACGAGCTCCGCGCCTCAGGCGCCCGGTGCCTGTGTGTGGACTCCGACGCCCACGAGATGACGCTGCACGGCCGCGAGGCCGACTCGGGCGCCGTCCAGGGCAGCGCGCTCGAACTGCCGCTGCGCACCGGGAGCGCGGACGTGTGCTTCTCCTCCAACGTGCTGGAGCACGTACCGGACCGGACGCGCATGGCCGACGAGATGGTGCGGGTGACCCGCCCCGGCGGCCTGGTGTACCTCTCGTACACGCTGTGGCTGTCCCCCTGGGGCGGCCACGAGACCTCGCCCTGGCACTACTTGGGCGGCTCCTACGCGGCCGAGCGCTTCACGCGGAGGAACGGGCGCCGACCCAAGAACGACTTCGGCAGCACCATGTACGCCGCATACGCCAAGGAGATGGTGCGGTGGGTCCGCGACCGCTCCGACGTGGACGTGGTGGACCTGCGCCCCCGGTATCTGCCCACGTGGCTGAAGCCGATCGTCCATGTGCCCCTTTTGCGTGAGATCATCACCTGGAATCTGCTGATCGTCCTGCGCAAGCGGTGATCGTCTCTGACTGCCTCCCCGGCCCATCCGCACGAAGCGAGCCCCTGGCCCGCTCATCTCCGTCACCGCCATGCTGTGGTGGGGTCTGCGCGGATACACGGCGGAGTGACCTGGGAAGAGGAGAATCTGGCCCCCTACCGCTGCGGCATGGGAACCGCCGTCGGAGATCTCCTCTACCTTCCCGGGGGCGAGATCGCCGGAGTGCCGGGGTCGAACCCTCCTCACTGCCCGCGGGCGCCGACCTGGCCCCGTCCCCGCCGGGATCGCCGTGTCCTCCCCGCCAATCCGCCGACCCTCTACGAGAGCCCGTAGACCACGGGTGGTCCCGTTCGGGAAGGTCCACTCGGAACGCGGACGGCCCCGTTCACCCATGCCCGTCGGCCTACCCTTCCTGGCCTGCGCGGGGGCGCGGCACGACGCCGCCCTCCCGCCGGTCCAGCAGGGCGAGCGCGCGGCGCGGCGAGCGGGCGTGCCTGCGCATCCCCGCGAACGGGCACTCCTGCCGCTCCAGGTCGATGGCGAAGTCCCGCGACGAGGTGATCTGGTCCAGCTCCTCCCAGGCCACCGGGGTGGCGACCGGTGCACCGGGCCTGGCGCGGACCGAGTACGGCGCGACCGCCAGCTGCCCCGTCCCGTTGCGCAGGTAGTCGACGAACATGCGGCCGTGCCTGGCCGCCTTGCGCACCCTGGTGGTCCACTCGGCTGGGGCGCTGGCGGCCACCCGGTCGGCGACCGCCTTGGCCAGGCGCCTCACCTCCTGGTCGTCCACCTCGGGTCTGAGCGGGGAGTGGACGTGCAGGCCCCTGGACCCGGTGGTCATCACGTACGCGGTCAGACCGAGTTCGGCCAGTTCCTCCCGCACGCGCCAAGCGGCGTCCCGGCAGGACTCGAAGGCCTGTTCCCCCTCCCCCACCGGGTCGAGGTCGAGGACCATCCGGTCGGGCAGGCCCAGCCGCGGGGTACGTGAGGACCAGGTGTGCAGGCTGATCGCCGCCTGGTCGGCGCACCACACCAAGGCGGCGGGCTCCTGGCACTCCATCATCCGGCCGGAAGAGGTCCACACCGTGCGGATCCACTTGGGGTGCGACGGGTGCTGGACCAGGAAGCCGGGCCGGTCGATGCCCTCGGGGTAGCGCTCCAACGCGACCGGTCGGCCACGGACCAGCGGCAGCATCAGCGGCGCGATCCTGGCGTAGTAGTCGGCGAGGTCGGCCTTGGTCGCCCCGTCGGGCCCGAAGAGCGGCTTGTCGGCGCGCCTGACCTCCACCTTGCGCCGTCCCGCCCGCACCGTCGTCCGCATCGGCCGAGCCTCCTCCGGTCGGGTTCTCCGTCCGCCCGATCTACCCGGGCGCACCCCCTGAAAACCACACGGAACCTTTCGCAAAGGGCAAACGACCTCGGGCGTCATCGACCAAGAAGTTGGCCGGGCGGAACGAAGGGTCGGTGCCGCCCCGTGTCACCACGCATGTGTTATCCGACAGCACTCGCCTTGCACAAGAAGCCAGAGGTAACCCTGTGAATGCAGATCCATAGCGGAGTGGCAACAATTCACCCACTTCCCCCGGTCGTCATTTGCCATACCTAGAAAAACAGTCCGGAACAGGCGATCTTTGCGTTATGTCAACTTCCAACATGTGGCGTAGGGCACATGCCGGATGCCGACAGAACCTCCGGCTGACTGGATCACCCTGCCCTCCGGAGTGGCCGCACCGACCGCGCACGATCATCCATGAGGTGGACCCGACCGCGGTCTCCACCTCGTGTGCCCCGGGCTGACGAGGAGGACGTTGCCGTGAAACCCCTGAGGACCACAGCCATACTCGCGTCGGGAGTGATGCTCCTGACGGCCTGCGGAGAAGGCACGGACGAAGGTACATCGCTCCAGTTGGTGACCTCCGACGTCGGCTCATACGGATACCGCGTGGCGAGTTACATCGCGGACTACCTCAACCGGGACCTCCCCGACGGCACCGTCGTGACCGTCCACCCCTACCCGGACACCACCGCGGACATGAAGGCCGTCATGGACGGCGAGGCCGACATCGCCTACACCGCCGACATCGGCATGCTCGACTTCGTGAACGAGGGCGAGGCGTGGGAGGGCTACGAGCCGGAGGTCGGCGAGCTCACCCACACGTTCTACGCCTACCCCATGGAATCGTTCATGGTCACCAGCTCGGAGCGGGCCGACGACTTCGATTCCTGGGCCGACCTGGACGGCGAACCAGGCTTCTACACGCCCGCCGGGTACATGAACTGGATGAACTACGCCAACGTCTTCGACATCCTCGACTACGAGTTCAACCACGTCGAGATCGACTCCGGCGCCGTCGCCGACTCGCTGGACGGCGACTCGATCACGGCTGCGGGCGCCTACACCACCGCTGGTTCCTCCCTGCCCACCTTCTGGCAGGAGGGTGAACTCCTGGTGGACCTTGAGGCCATCCCGCTCAGCGACGAGGAGCTCGAGACCCTGGAGGAGGCCGGTCTGGAGACCGTCGCCGTCGACCCCGAAGAGGCCTTCAGCCAGGAGTTCGAGGCCGACGAGATCATGGGCGTCGCCATCCAGTTCGGCTTCAACGTGCGCGCGGACATGGACGAGGAAACGGCCCTGGCCATCCTCGAGAGCATGGAGGAGCGCGCGGACGAACTCGCGCAGACGGACCCCGGTTTCGAGCCGCTCGCCGAGGACTTCGTGGGTACCCAGACCGCCGCGATCGCCGCCGTCCCCGAAGTCCCGGTCCACCCGGGCCTGGCCACCTTCCTCCAGGAACGCGACGCCTGGGACGACTCCTGGGACATCGCAGAGGAGTAGGGCACCCCGTGTCCGCAGAGGGGTGCCCCGCTGCCACCGGAAACGACCCGGCTTCCGTCGTGGAGCGGGGCGCCCCGTCCCGCTTCCGCTCTCGACGGGCCCGGCGCACGCCGGGCCCGGTCCCCCAGCCACCGTGAGGACCGGACCTTGACCGCAGAGACCGACACCGCGTCCAGAGCGGCGCCGTACCGGAACCTGTTCACCGCAGCCAACCTGTACCTCGTCGTCGCGGTGATCCTGTTCCTGAGCCTGCTCGCGTACTTCTACACCGGGGCAGGCGGCGCCCGCCAGCTCGCGACCCGGCTGCTACCGCTCGCGGTCGTCCTGTGGGCACTGCGCTCCTATATCGACGGCGGCCCCTACCCCTGGTTCGGCAGGCAGTTCGGCGAGGTCGTGGGCCGTATCGTCAACCGGGGCTTCACCGCGTTCTACATCCTCACGGCGCTGACACTGCTCGCCTACTTCTGGATCGAGTACGACAACCTCGTCTTCGTCCGATCCGGTGCCTACAACACCATGGACGTGGTGATGGGCATCGTCGTCCTCGCCCTGATCTTCGAGATCTCACGCAAGACCCACGTCGTGCTGTTCGTGGTCAACGTCGTACTGGTCGCCTACGCGCTGTGGGGTTCCTACCTGGCGATCGGATCCTTCTTCTGGCACCCGGGCACGTCGCTGGAGCGCATCGTCACCTCGTCCACGGTGGAGTTCGCCACCGGCGTGTACGGCAGCTACACCCAGATGGCGCTCACCCTGATCGCCGCCTTCCTGCTGCTGGCGGCGGTGGCGAAGGGGTTCGGCGGCCAAGAGTCGATCATGCGCACTATGCAGCGGCTGGTCGGACAGCGGCGGCGCACGGTCCCGCTGACCACCGTGCTCGCCTCGGTGTCGGTGGGCATGGTGACCGGCAGCGCCGCGGCGAACGCGGCCGTCACCGGCAGCTTCACCGTCCCGCTGATGAAACACCACGGCCTCAAGGGCAAACAGGCCGGGGCGGTGGAGACGTCCGCCTCCATGGGCGGACTGCTCCTGCCGCCCCTCATGGCGGTCGCGGGCTTCATCATGGCCGACATCCTGCAGGTCCCCTACTGGGAAGTGGTCCAGCGCGGCTTCGCGATCTCGGCGGTCTACTTCATCACCCTGGCCCTGGCCGTCTACCTGGTCAGCGTGCGTCAGCTCGCGTCCGGGCGGGTCCCGCCTCCGGTGGTGCGACTGGCCCAGTACTTCAAGACCGGCCTGTTCTTCGGCGCGATCGTCGCCCTGATCATCCTGCTCGGCGTGATCGGCTTCGGGCCCATGCGCTCCGCCCTGTACGCGGGCACGATGCTCTTCATCGCGATGGTGGCGTTCTTCTACTTCGCCCGGTACATCCTGCGCGACGAGGAGCACCGGCAGCAGAGCCTCCTGCGCAACCTGCGCACGATGGTGGAGACCTTCGCCGAGCTCACCTGGTACTTGGTCGTGCTGATGGCCACCTTGGGCATCATGATCGGCCTGTTCACGCTGACCGGCTTCATCCTGCGTATGGGCTCGCTCATGCTGGAGGTCGGTTCGGTCAGCATCGTCCTCACCATCCTGATGGCCTTCGCCTTCGGGTGGCTGGTGGGTATGGGACTGCCTCCGACAGCTACCTACGTGATCGTGGCGGTGATCATCGTGCCGCCGATGATCCAGCTGGGCATCGACCCCTGGGTGGCACACTTCTTCGCCTTCCTGATGGCGATCTGGGGCGAACTGTCACCGCCGACGTCCCTGGCCGCGGCGGTGGCCGCACGGATCGCGGAAGCGTCGTTCATCATGACGATGTGGGAGGCGCTGAAGCTGTGCATGCCGATCATCATCATGACCTTCGGGATCTTCATCAGAAGCGACACGGTGGCGGCTACCGGTTGGCCGCAGGTGGTGGACACCGCGTTGCTCACAGTGGGGAGCTTGGCCTTCACGTTCGCGGTCCTGGGCAGGTACTTCCGGGTCCGGGTACTGGACACGGTGCTGCGGCTGGCGCTGGTCGGGCTGGGGACCGTGGTGCTCTTCCTGCCCGTGGACGGATTCCAGGCGGGGGCCGTGTTCCTGCCGGGGGTGCTGCTCCCGGTGACGACGGTGGGGGTGCTGGCGATGGTGGCGTTCGGTATCTGGCGGTGTTCCGGGGACCGGGCCATCTCGGAGGAGCGTGACGAGAGCCTGAGCGACACGCCTCCGCCGAAGTTGGATGCCATGGACGCGGAGTCGGAGGGCCCGAAGCCGATTCAGTAGAAGGGGCCGCTGCGGCAGGAGGAGATCAGGCGGGGGTCGAGTTCCGAGCTCGGCCCCCGTTATCTGTGGTTGAGGGAGGGTCTGCCGGGGTGGCGGCGCACGTTCTACCGAAAGCTGGCGCCCGGCCGGGAGGTCCCGGCCGGGCGCCAGCTCGGATGCGCGCAGCGCTACTACTTGCGCTTGTTGATCTCCTCGGTGAGCTGCGGGGCGACCTTGTGCAGGTCACCCACCACACCGAAGTCGGCGAGCTCGAAGATCGGAGCCTCGGGGTCCTTGTTGACCGCGACGATGTTCTTCGCGGTCTGCATGCCGGCGCGGTGCTGGATCGCACCGGAGATGCCCAGGGCGACGTACAGGTTGGGGCTGACCGTCTTACCGGTCTGACCGACCTGGAACTGGTTCGGGTACCAGCCGGAGTCGACGACGGCGCGGGAAGCGCCGACGGCGGCACCGAGGGAGTCGGCCAGGCCCTCGATGACGCTGAAGTCGTCGGAGCCGACGCCGCGGCCACCGGAGACCACGATGGCGGCCTCGGTGAGCTCGGGGCGCTCGCCCTTCTCCTGGACGACGCGCTCGACGACCTTGGCGCCCTTGGCGGCGTCGGAGATGTCGACCGAAACGGCCTCCTCGGCGGCAGCGCCGGCGGCGGCCTCCGGGGCGACGGAGTTCGGACGGATCGCGACGACCGGGACGCCGGTGGTGACGCGGCCGTGGGTGACGGTGGCGCCACCGAAGATGCTGTGCTCGGTGACGACCTCAGCGGTGACGTCGACGACGTCGGTGAGCACACCGGAACCCAGCTTCACGGCGGTGCGGCCGGCGATCTCCTTGTTCTCGGCGGTGGCCGAGACGAGGATGGCGGCGGCGCCCTTCTCCTGCGCGAGCTTGGTGAGCAGCTCGGCCTTCGGGGCGACGACGTAGTCGTTCACCTCAGCCGGAGCCACGTAGACCTTTTCGGCGCCGAACTCGGCCAGCGCGGCCTTGCCCGACTCCGCACCGTCGCCGACCCATACCGCGGCGGGCTCGCCGATGCGGCGCGCAGCGGTCAGCAGCTCGGTGGTGACCTTCTTGACCTGCCCGTCGACGTGGTCGACGAGGACGAGGACCTCAGCCATAATCCTTGAACCTTCCTGCGTCTCTCGTCTGACCTACACGAACTTCTTCTCGGCGAGGAACTCGGCGGCCTTGGTGCCGCCGTCGCCCTCGTCCTTGACGATCGTGCCCGCGGCGCGCGGCGGCGCGGCGGCGAAGTCGACGGTCTCGGTGGTGGCGTTGGCCAGTCCGACCTTGCCGGTGTCGATGCCGGCGTCAGCCGCGGACTTCTTGTCGACCGGCTTCTTCTTCGCCTGCATGATCAGCTTGAAGGACGGGTAGCGGGGCTCGTTGATCTTCTCCATGACGGAGACGACCGCCGGAAGCTGAGCCTCGACCACGTCGTAGCCGTAGTCGGTCTGACGCTGGATCTTGATGGCGCCGCCGTCGACGTCGACCTTGCCGGCCAGCGTGAGCTGGGGAAGGCCGAGGTACTCGGCGAGCGCGGCACCGATGACACCGGTGCGGGCGTCGGTGGACTCCGAGCCGAGGACGACGACGTCGAACTCGATGGTGCCCAGGGCCTGCGCGAGCGCGTAGGCGGACTGGATCGCGTCGGAACCGTGCAGCGCGTCGTCGTTGACGAAGACGGCCTTGTCGGCGCCCATGGACAGGGCCTTGCGGATCGAGTCCGTGGCCTGGTCCGGACCCATCGTCAGGATGGTGACCTCGCCGCCGTGCTTCTCCTTGAGGAGGAGCGCCTCTTCGATCGCGTACTCGTCGAGCTCGTTGATGACGCCGTCGGACGCTGCGCGGTCCAGCGTCTTGTCATCGGCGTTGAGCTTCCGTTCGGTCGCCGTGTCCGGGACCTGCTTGACCAAAACGACAATATTCATGGCCGGTGGCCGACCTCCCTGCACTCCCATAGCCGCCGTCAGGCGGGTGGGCGCTGGCGCGCCCCGTTACTGCCAACAATGCCGAATGCCGTTCGGTCATCCGACGGCGGGGTCGGCGTACACGTCTACAGCCGTCCCGCCCATGTGCTCATAGTCCAGATGTTACTGGCTAGTAGTTTATAGGCCAACCCGCGGCCCCACGTTCAACTTAGGAAACCCTAATCAATGGGCTTCCCGGTGCCGCTGCCGGGCCACCGAAACGGTGCCGACCAGCGGTGACGAGCCGGAGTGCGGAGACCCTTCTCCCACCTTAGTGACCTGGTCCACGTCCCTGACGGGCGCACCACCGCCAAACGGCGGTGCTCTCCCTCCCGCCGGGAGGGAGAGCACCCTTGGTCGTCTCCGGTCAGCCGATCCAGTCCGACGGTCCGCTGAACGGGCCCGTGGTCCAGATCGGGGCCGAGGTCAGGCCGATCGACAGGATCAGCATGGTCAGCAGGATGATGGCGATGACCACACCCGCGTAGATGTACAGGTTGGTGAAGCGGACCCGCTCCACCAGCCAGACCGCCTGGTGACGTGCCTCACGTCCGCTCGGCATGATGTAGCTCAGCAGGATCATCACGAACACCGCGAAGGCACCCGTGTAGTTGGCGCCCTCACCCGGCGCGTCCACGAGCGTCGCGTAGACCATCCCGACCAGGATGCCGCCGAGCAGGTAGATCAGGCCGAAGCCGACCGTGCGCGCGGCCATGCGGCCGAAGGCCCACGGGAAGCTGAGCGCCACCACCATGCTGTCCGAGGGGCGGGGCCCCCGGGTCTGGAGGCGCCGTGCGTGCTCGGCCTTGACCACGTCCAGCGCGCCCAAGCCCGCGATGATCACGATGCCCAGGACGATACCGATCCACGGGAACCACAGGGCCACCCCGGCCAGCGAGACCATGATCGGGATGAGGACCAGCGGATGCATCCGCCAGGACTCTTCGTAGTACTCGTCGTCGTATTCGTCGTAGTACTCGTTGGCCTCGCTGCCGCCGCGGAAGTAGTCGCCGAACCGGTCCCCGCCACCGCGCCGGAAGCGTCCGAGCAGGCCGCCGCGCTCCTCGTAGTCGTCCTCGTCGAACTCCTGCGTGTTCTCCGGCCGGTGGCCCTGCTGACCGACGGGGGTCAACACGTCCTGGAAGGCCTTCGGGTCCAGCGGGGAGTTGAAGAACTGGGTCTGCGGCGCGGCCTCCTGCTCGCTCTCGAGCTGGTGGCGGCCGGTCTCGGCCGGGTTGATCCGCTGGGTGCCCTGCACGTCGTCCGTGCCGGGCTGGATCCGCTGCGTACCCTGCGGGTCGTACAGGTCGTCCGAAGAGTCAGGGGTGATGCGCTCGGTACCGGCCATGTTGGCGAGGTCGTCGGTCGCCTCGTCATCGCCGCCCCAGCCGCCGGGGGCCGAGTAGGCACCGCTCAGGTCGTCCGTGGCCTCCTCGTCGGTACCCCAGCCGCCCGAACGGGCGTGGCTGGTCTGCGGGGACGAGGGGCTGCCCCAGCCGGTGGACCGGCCTCCGCTGAGGTCATCGGTCGCCTCGTCGTCAGTGCCCCAGCCGGTGGACCGGCCTCCGCTGAGATCGTCGGTCGCCTCGTCGTCAGTGCCCCAGCCGGTGGACCGGCCTCCGCTGAGATCGTCGGTCGCCTCGTCGTCAGTGCCCCACGCCGAGCCGGTGCCCGGGCGGCCGCCACTGAGGTCGTCGGTCGCCTCGTCGTCGCCGCCCCAGCCGCCCGAACGGGCGTGGCTGGTCTGCGGGGACGAGGGGCTGGCCCACGCGCTCGCTGTGCCGGACGGGGTGGGACCGCTTCGGGTGTGCGCGGGCCCCCAACCCTCACTGGCCCGGCCCGCGAGGTAGCCCGCTGCACCTCCGGCGGCGGCACCA